>CAWUNN010000031.1:0-10925 GCA_963923185.1 uncultured Limnohabitans sp.
ATTTTCACGCAGCCAGGACTGAAATTGGTCGAGTGGCCACAACAAGCGGGTGCCGATCGGCCGACCGCCGACTTGGTGTGTCGCATCGACTGCCTGGACCACGAAGAGCGCCGGGTCCAATTCACGGGCCAAAGCCAGATCGGCCGGTCTTTGGCGGGGGCACTGTGATGCAGCGCCTGCGCAGCTTGTGTTTGCACCGGGGGTTAGACGGGTGACCTCGCTGTTACAAGACCTGCATCGGCGTGCCTGGCTGCAAGGCATGAGCTTGCTGCTGCTGGCCCAAGCCAGTGGCTCCAAAGCAGCCAGCTTGCTGGGCGTGCGAATATGGCCCGCACGCGATTACACCCGCGTCACCATCGAATCCGATGCCCCCCTGAAAACCCAAGTCCAGTTTGTGCCTGACCCACCGCGCCTGGCGGTGGACATTGAAGGCTTGGTCCTCAATGAGGCCTTGCGCAACCTGGTGCAACAGGTGCGGCCTGACGACCCCTACATCGCGGGCGTGCGCGCGGGACAATACACCCCTGACGTGGTCCGACTGGTCTTCGATTTGCATCAAAACGTCAGACCCCAATGGCTGAACTTGCCTCCCGTTGAGGCGGTGTACCAACACCGCTTGTTGTTGGATCTGTTTCCGACCCAAGCCGTTGATCCGTTGGACGCATTGATCGGCCAATTGCGGCAAAATTCTTCAGACCCCATCGCTGACATTTGGCTGCGCAACCAAGACAAATCGGTGGCCAAGGGCAAACCGCGCTCCCCCACGGTACCCAGCCCTGCTAAACCAAACGCAAAAGGCACCGACATCGAGCGTTGGGCCGTGATTGCCATTGATGCGGGTCACGGCGGCGAAGACCCCGGCGCCATTGGTCCTGCGGGCACCCGAGAAAAAGATGTGGCTCTGACACTGGCCACTCAGCTGCATGACCTGATCAATCGCACCGAAGTGCGTCAAAGCCAGGGCCAGTGGCGCTTGCGTGCTTTTTTGACCCGAGATGGCGACTTTTTCGTGCCGCTTCATGTCCGTGTACAAAAAGCCCACCAGGTCAAAGCAGAGCTGTTTCTCAGCATCCATGCCGATGCCTTTTTCCAACCTCAAGCGCGTGGTGCCAGTGTGTTTGCGTTGAGCCAAGGCGCCGCATCCAGCTCTGCCGCGCGCTGGATGGCCAAACAAGAAAACCGATCCGACGCCATCGGCGGCCTGAGCCAAATCCGAGTGGCTGATGTGCAGGTGCGACAAGCACTGTTTGACATGAGCACCTCGGTGCAAATCAACCACAGCCTGATGCTGGGCCAAGAACTGCTGAGCCAAATGCGCCAGGTCGGTCAGCTGCACAAGCCCCAAGTCGAGCAAGCTGGCTTTGCGGTGCTGCGATCCCCCGAAATTCCCAGTGTCTTGGTGGAGTCCGCCTTCATCAGCAACCCGCAAGAAGAAGCCTTGCTCAATACGCCCCAATACCAAGAATCGCTGGTCCGGGCCCTGCATCAAGGCGTCGTCAGCTTCTTCAAACGCCACCCCCTTCGCACATAAATTGGGGTCAGACCCCAATTAATCGTTGTTTTTTAGCTAAATTGGGGTCTGACCCCAATTTAATCAGCGCAGTTGTTTGAGGGCCAGGGCCGTGGGAATGAGGATGAGGGCCCAGATGATGTGGCTGAGATGGGCTTGGACCCAAGGCTGGTTGCCGAACCAGTAACCAGCCAAGCACAGCCCAAAGACCCACAGAAAAGCCCCCAGCAGGTTGTAAAGGGTGAATGTGGCTCGGTTCATGCGCGCCACCCCCGCCACAAACGGGGCAAACGTGCGAACGAAAGGCATGAAACGGGCCACGACGATGGTGATGCCGCCATGGCGTTGATAGAAGTCATGCGCTTTTTCAAAGGCGCTTTGGTTGAACCAACGGCCTTGCCATTGCCACACGCGATCACCCACCCGGCGGCCGATGGTGCAATTGAGTTGATCGCCAGCCACTGCCGCCAACAGCAAAGCCCCCAGACACATGGGCAGGCTGATCAAACCTGAGCCGCACAAGGTGCCGGTGATGAACAGCAAAGAGTCGCCGGGCAAAAAAGGCATGAGGACCAGACCGGTTTCGACAAAAACAATGGCAAACAGCAAGGCATAGACCCAAGCGCCATGCTGGCTGACAAACAGTCCAATGTGTCGATCGACATGCAGCACGAAATCTGCCAACCAGATGAGGAGTTCCATGACCCACATTATCGCGAAGCTTCTCCCAGTTGCCTTGGACCTAAAATGAAGTGGTGAACACCTTGACCGCCCCTCGTCCCATCGTCGAATTGCCCGATGAATTGGTCAGCCAGATTGCAGCTGGTGAAGTGGTCGAGCGACCGGCGTCTGTGGTGCGCGAGTTGGTGGACAACGCTTTGGATGCGGGCGCCAGCCGGATCGTGGTGCGTTTGATGGAAGGCGGAGTGCGCCTGATCAGCGTGGAAGACGACGGCTGTGGCATGTCTGAGGGCGATCTGGCACTGGCCTTGCGACGTCACGCCACCAGCAAGATCAGGTCTTTGCGCGACCTTGAATCGGTGGCCACCATGGGTTTCAGAGGAGAGGCGCTGGCTGCCATTGCCTCGGTTTCTGAATTGACCCTGACTTCGCGCACGGCTGCAGCCGCGCATGCCAGCAGCTTGGACGCCCGCAGCGGTGAAATGAAGCCTGTGGCGCGCACGCGGGGCACCACGGTCGAGGTGCGTGAGCTGTTTTACAGCACTCCTGCACGGCGTCAGTTTTTAAAAACCACCGCCACCGAGTTGGCCCATTGCATCGAGTCGGTGCGTCGACATGCCTTGGCCCGAGCCGATGTGGGTTTTGAGATTTGGCACGACGGCAAACGGGTCGAGCAGTGGCGAGAGCAAAGCGGCGCCCAAGCCAGTGATCGGCGCATGTCCGATGTGCTGGGTGCGGATTTCTTGAGTCAATCGATCGCCATCGATGCCCAAGCGGGGGCTGTGCGCGTGCACGGCCGAGTGGGACTGCCAGACCATGCCAGGGCTCGGGCCGATCAGCAATTTGCCTATGTCAATGGTCGCTTTGTGCGCGACCGCGTGATCATGCATGGGGTTCGCAGTGCGTTCGAAGATGTATTGCATGGCCAACGACAGCCGGTGTATGTGCTCTACCTTGAAATGGACCCGATGCGGGTGGATGTGAATGTGCATCCGACCAAAATCGAAGTGCGCTTTCGAGACGGCCGAGAGGTGCACCAGGGCATGCGCCATGCCATTGAACAGGGCTTGTCGGCCCCACGCGCAGGCATGGTGGGCGCACCCCACCCTGTGATTCAAATACCCACTGCCATGCCCCAAGCTTGGCGCCAGCAATCCATGCCCACAGGCCAGGCCATTGACGATTTGGCAGCCCTGTGGGGACGACCTGCCGCCTTGCGTGAGGGCTTCGCTGGGGGTGATGTTGCTGGCCAAACCTGGCCAAACGACGCCACAATCACCCGTGGATTTGAGCCTGCCGCGCAAGGGCAGTCTGATGGCGAAATCGAACACCCACTGGGGCATGCCTTGGCGCAATTGCATGGGGTGTACATCTTGGCGCAAAACGCGCAGGGCTTGGTGTTGGTGGACATGCATGCCGCCCATGAGCGCATCGTCTACGAGCGCTTGAAGCAAGATGTGGCCCAACGCATCGAGAGTCAAACTTTGTTGGTGCCCGTCAGCTTTGCAGCCACCGAAGAAGAAATGGCGATCGCCCACGAACACCACAGCAGCTTGCTGGATCTGGGCTTGGACATCACCCCATTGGGCAGCAAAAGCCTGGCGGTGCGAACCGTGCCTGCCCCTTTGGCCGATGGCGATGTGGTGGCCTTGGCACGCAGCGTGCTGACCGACTTGGCGCAAATGCCAGCCAGCCATGTGATCGAGAGGGCCCAACATGAATTGCTGGCCACCATGGCCTGTCATGCGGCTGTGCGTGCCAACCGCAACCTGACCTTGGCCGAGATGAATGCCTTGTTGCGCCAAATGGAGATCACCGATCGAGCCGATCAGTGCAACCATGGTCGCCCGACTTGGCGCATGTTGTCCATCAAGGATTTGGATGCGCTGTTCATGCGGGGTCGCTGAAGAGTCCAACCCATGCCCCATGCGCTGAATGCAAGTCAAGCGAATGCATGTCTGGTGTTGGCTGGCCCCACCGCCAGTGGCAAGACCGAAGCGTCGTTGGCGCTGGCCCAGCGCTGGCCCGTTGAGATCATCAGCATGGACTCGGCCTTGGTTTACAAGGGCATGGACATCGGAACGGCCAAGCCCCATGCGCAAGAGCAGCAAATGGCACCGCATCACTTGCTGGACGTTCGCGACCCGGCCCAAGCCTACAGCGCCGCCGAATTTGCCCGCGATGCACGCGAACTGATCACCCAAATTGAGGGGCGAGGTCGTCGACCTTTGCTGGTCGGCGGCACCTTGTTGTACTACAAGGCTTTGTTTGAGGGACTGGATGAATTGCCGCCTGCACAGCCCGCATTGCGCGCCCAGATCGAAACCCAAGCGCGCCAATTGGGCTGGCCAGCCATGCATGCCCAATTGGCCCAGGTGGACCCGATCACAGCGGCCAGATTGGCTCCGCGCGATGCCCAGCGCATTTCCAGGGCGCTGGAAGTGTGGCAGCACACAGGGCGAGCCTTGTCTTCATTTTTTGGGCAAAAAGCGGCCCCCGCAAGCGATCTGCAGCCCATGGTGATCAGCCTGGAGCCCGAGGATCGCAGTTGGTTGCATGAACGCATTGCCATGCGTTTTGAGCAAATGCTGGAACAGGGTTTGGTTGAAGAGGTGCGTCAACTCAGAGCGCGTGGCGACTTGACCTTGAACTCGCCCTCGATGCGGTGCGTGGGTTATCGACAGACCTGGGACATGCTCGACGAGGTCGAGTCACAACAACGCAGTGCGGATGTACAAGACCTGATCCGTTTGCGCGAGCGCGGCATCGCCGCCACCCGCCAATTGGCCAAGCGGCAACTCACCTGGCTGAGATCGATGCCCTACCGTCAACGGGTCAGCTGTGACCGTGCCGATCGAGTGGCCCAGGTCTTGCAACTGGCCCAAGCGGTGTGGGGCCCCAGCGCCTAGGCCCATGGTTCCAGGCATTGCAGTGATCGACCAAGATGAGCACCTGTGGGTGCTTCACAAGCCGGCCGGCTTGCTCAGCGCACCGGGGCGGGGCCCTGACAAGCAAGACTGTGTATCGGCCCGCGTGCAAACCATGGACGCCCAAGCCAGGTTGGTGCATCGGCTCGATCAACCCACCTCAGGGGTGCTGCTGATGGCACGAAGCCTGACCGTGCAACGCCAGCTCAATGAGGCCTTTGCCCATCGAGAGGTCTCCAAAATTTATCTGGCGGTGGTGGCAGGCATGGTGATCCCGCATTCTGATTGGCAATACATAGATGCCCCGATCGGTCTGCATTGGCCCGATCGACCCCGACATCATGTGGGGCCTGGTGGCAAGCCCAGCCAGACTTGGTGGCGGTCTTTGGCGGCGAGCGAAGACGACTCAAAGACCTTGGTGGCTTTGCGTCCGGTGACGGGACGCAGCCATCAATTGCGCTTGCACTTGCAAAGCATCGGATTGCCGATCTGGGGGGACGCACTGTATGCCCCCACAGCTGTGGCCCAAGGCAGTTCTCGGTTGCTGTTGCATGCTTGGCAACTGGGACTGATCCACCCCGTTTCAGGCGACAATCGCACATGGCAAGCCCCCTGTCCAGAAGAGTTACTGGCAGGTTTTTGTCAGCAGACTGTAGCCATGCGGCTGCAAAATGCCCTCATTACCCCACCAACAGGAGATTGTGATGCGTGAAGTAGTTGTGGTCAGCGGTGTGCGCACCGCCATTGGCACCTATGGCGGCAGTTTGAAAGATGTGCCCCCCACTGAATTGGCAGCTTTGGTCGTGCGTGAAGCCCTGGCCCGAGCCAAAGTAGAAGGCAAAGACGTCGGTCATGTGGCCTTTGGTCATGTGGTCAATACCGAGGCCAAAGACATGTATTTGTCGCGCGTGGCGGCCATCAATGGCGGTTGCGCCAACACCACCCCAGCGTTCAATGTGAATCGCTTGTGCGGCTCTGGCTTGCAAGCCATTGTGAGCGCCAGCCAGTCGATTTTGTTGGGTGATTGCGATGTGGCCATCGGGGGCGGCGCCGAGAACATGAGCCGTGGCCCCTACGCCAACCTGAGCCAACGCTGGGGCTCGCGCATGGGAGACGCCAAAGTGGTGGACATGATGGTGGGTGCATTGCATGACCCTTTCCATTCCATTCACATGGGCGTGACAGCCGAGAACGTGGCCGCTCAGTTTGGCATCACCCGTGAGATGCAAGACGCCTTGGCGGTTCAAAGCCACAACCGTGCCGAGCGCGCCACCGCTGAAGGTCGTTTCAAAGACCAAATCGTACCGGTGATGTTGAAGTCCAAAAAAGGCGAAGTGGCCTACACCACCGATGAGCATTTCCGCACCGGCGCCAAGATGGAAGACTTTGCCAAACTCAAACCCGTGTTCGTCAAAGAAAACGGCACCGTGACCGCTGGCAACGCCTCTGGCATCAACGACGCAGCCGCTGCCGTGGTGCTGATGGAGGCCAAAGCCGCAGCCTCCAGCGGCCTCAAGCCCATGGCCCGTTTGGTGGGCTATGCCCATACCGGTTTAGAGCCCAAGATCATGGGCGTGGGCCCGATTTCGGCCACCCAGGCGGTGCTCAAGCGCACCGGTTTGAGCGTGAAGGACCTCGATGTGGTCGAAGCCAACGAGGCGTTTGCCGCCCAGGCTTGCGCCGTGACCCAAGAATTGGGTCTGGACCCGGCCAAGGTCAACCCCAACGGCTCAGGCATCTCTTTGGGTCACCCCATCGGTGCCACGGGTGCCCTGATCACGGTCAAGGCCCTTTATGAGTTGCAACGCATCCAAGGCAGATATGCTTTGGTGACCATGTGCATCGGCGGCGGTCAAGGCATTGCCGCCATTTTCGAGCGCATGTAAGCACACACTGACTGTGCTGCGCATTGAAACGGGCTCTTCTGAGCCCGTTTTTCATTGACATGCGTCAACAGCCGTGTCCCACCCAGTGGACTATGATGAGGACATCGCAAAGGAATTGTCATGAACAGCACCGCCACCCTCGAGCGCACCGCCACCGTGAAATGGTCCGACGAACTCAGTCTGGATCTGGATTTCATGGACGACACGCATCGCGAGTTCATTGATCTGCTGGCCGCCATCGAGGTGGCACCTGATGATCGCGTGGTCGATTGCTTTGCCACCATGATCGAGCACACCGATGGCCACTTTGGCGCGGAAGATCGTTGGATGAAAGAAACCCATTTTTCTTCGAGCAATTGCCACACCATGCAGCACAGCGTGATTTTGCAGGTGTTGCGCGAAGGTTTGCGACGCGGTCGTGAAGAGGGCGACTTGGTGTTGCTGCGCGACCTGGCCAAAGAGCTGGGCATTTGGTTCACCCAACACGCCCAAAGCATGGATGCGGCATTGGCGTTGCACCTGCGCGGTGTGGGTTACAACGCTGCGACTGGCAAGGTGTCACACCCCGAAGCACTGCCCCAGCACGAAATCAGCGGTTGCGGGGGCAGCTGCTCAAGCTGAAGCTGTTTCAGCCACGGGGCGGGCTGTCAGGCCAAATTGTTGAGCCAACAGCTCATATGAGCGGCGTTGAGCTTGGGCATCATGAGCCCAAGTGATCACCACCACTTCATCGACTTGAAGTCGCTTGGCCAATGCTTCCAATTGTTCGGCGACTCGGGCTGCACTGCCCACCAAAGCATTGGCTTTGAGGCGTTGGATGGCGATTTCTTCAGCTGCCGAGACATCGCGCAACGCTTGGTCAGGGGACAGCAACGGGCCGATGCGACCCAACTCGCGGTCCATGCGCCAACGAGCCCGACTTTGGAACAGATGCCAAGCCTCTTCATCGGTGTCGGCCGCCAAAGCCCACACACAAATCACCGCTTGTGGAGCCTGTCGCACTGGGCCCGGCTTGAAGCCTTGACGATACATCTCAAGGGCTTGATCGGCGCCTCGGCCATCGGTGATGAAATAGGCAAACGCGTACGGCAAACCCAGGTGCGCGGCCAATTGGGCTCCGTAGTCCGAGCTGCCCAACATCCACAAATCGGGATGGGTGTCCCCCATGGGGTGGGCGTACACACCATGACCGGGGTGCCCGGCCGTTGGGGTGCCCCCTGTGATCCAGGTGTGCAAGTCAATGGTCTGTTGAGGGAATTGCTCAGAGGCATAGCGGTCGGGGTTGAGCAACTGCGCGGTGCGCCCGTCGCTGCCCGGTGCCCGCCCCACACCCAGATCGATGCGCCCGGGTGCCAAGGCCTCGAGCACCCGGAACTGCTCGGCCACTTTCAGGGCTGAATAGTGAGGCAACATCACCCCCGCACTGCCCAAGCGAATGCGCTGGGTGCGCATGGCCAAGGCCGCCATCAAGACTTCTGGGGCAGTGCCCACGATGCTGGGGTGGCTGTGGTGTTCGCTGACCCAAAAGCGTTGATAGCCCCAGCGTTCGGCATGGGTGGCCAGTTCAAGCGTCTGTTCAATGGCCTGGGTCTGGGTGCGGCCTGCCACGGCCACCGATTGATCAAGCACCGATAACTTCATGCGTTTTGAGCCTCTTGCAGAGCACGCCACATCACCTTGCCGCTGCCGCTTTTGGGCAATGTGGGTGCAAACTCGACGATGCGCGGGGCCTTGTAGACCGCCATGTTCTCGCGACACCAATCGATGATGTCTTGTTCATTGACTTGGCCTTGGTGGCTGGAGCGCAACACCACCACCGCCTTGACGGTCTCGCCTCGATAGTCGTCATGCGCCGAAATCACGCAGGCCTCTTGGATGGCGGGGTGTTTGAACATCAGCGATTCAACCTCTGCTGGCCAGACTTTGAATCCACTGGCATTGATCATGCGCTTGAGGCGATCGGTCATGAAGAAATAACCGTCTTCGTCCACGCGACCCATGTCGCCCGAGCGAAAGTAACGGCGCCCCTGCCACTCGATGAAGGCTGCAGCGGTGGCGTCGGGGCGCTTCCAGTAGCCATCAAACACCATGGGGCCACTGATGATGATCTCACCACTTTCACCCACTGGCACCTCTTTCAAGGTGTCCGGGTCAACCACCCGGGCATCGGTGCTGAGATAGGGCACGCCCAAGCACTGTTGCTTGGGTCGATCGGGTGGATTGCTGTGCGAGGGGGCCCCGGTCTCCGTCAATCCATAGCCTTCGATGTATTTCAAACCATACAAATCCAACAAGCGCTGGGCCACCGCTTGCGGCATGCCCGCACCGCCACCCCCGATGTATTGCAAACTGCTGAGATCAAAACGATCGAAATTGGGGCTGCCCAGCAAGTCGATCACCATGGTGGGGATGTTGGTCCAATGGGTGACGCGGTGCCTTGAGATCATCTGCCCGGCCAGTTCACGGTCCCAGCGCGGCATCAACACCATCTTGGCACCTTGGTAGATGCAGCCATGCATCAGCACCACAATGCCAGTGATGTGGAACATGGGCACCACACACAAGACGGTGTTTTCGTGTGAGCCCGATGACCACAAAGCGCCCGCCATGACGTTGTGCATGATGGTTCGGTGTGGATGCATGCAACCTTTGGGGTGACCGGTGGTGCCACTGGTATACGGCAACAAAGCCATGTCGTTGCTGGAGACCACATGCTCAGGAGGCTGGGCGCGACAGGCCATGGCCGAGTCCCAATCTTGGACACGACCGCCACTGAGTTCGGGCAAAGTCGGACGCGCCAACAACCATGCGGACCAGGCGCTTGGCAACTCGCCCGCTTGGGACGGATCGAAAGCATCGGTGTAGTGGGTGACGATCAGGTGCTGCAAGCCGCTGCCTGCGTCCAGCTCGTTGCTGGCGCGAGCCATGTCGGCCGCCAAGTCAGAGGTGACAATGGCCACACGTGCGTCGGCATCGGTGATGTAGTGTTTCAATTCTTCGGCCCGGTTCATGGGATTGACCGGTACCACCACCGCATTGGCCCGCAAAATGGCAAAGTGCGCGATGACCAGTTGGGGGCAATTTTGCATGTCCAGCAGCACACGGTCACCGCGGGACACACCCAATTGGGCCAAGTGCGCGGCCATCACATCCACCTGTCTCGCCAACTCGGCATACGTGAATGATCGACCCAAAAACTCGATGGCGATGTGCTCAGGAAAGCGGCGGGCTGAGTGGGCCAAATTTTCCCAAAGTGAAGTGACAGCGACCCGAATGGCATGAGGCACACGCGCGGGCCAGTGGGTGTGATGTGGTCTCATGGGCGTAGCCTAACTGAATGCGGCTGCCACCTGGATAGGGATCTGCCCTTGACCCCGTTGCAATCTGGCTTTTTCAGTGGACCGTGAGTCGCTGTTGCATCTGTTGGTAGGCCTCAAGATAGCCCCGCAACCAAGACCAATCGATGGGCTTGCGGGACCAAAGCACCTGTGCACCCTGCCCTGGGCTGAAGAGATCTGCGGATAAGCGACTGGCACTGAAAGCCAACACCGTGCTTTGCCGACAATCGGGATGGTGATGCACCATGCGGACAAATTGCATGGCATCATTTTGTTGCGATTTCAGGTCCACCACGATCATGCCTGGGCGAACACCGGTCAAACCCATTGAGGCTTCGACCATGTTTTCAAACCACTCGATGGGCAATGTGAAGCCCCACTTGCTCAAACATTGCAACAACTTTTGACGCAATGGCCCGTTTTCTTGTATCCACATGATGCGAGGCTGTGGGCCCTCGCCAGTGGCCACCGCATGGTTGCGACGCTGGTACGCTTGAACCGAAGTCATGGCAATGCGACGGTGGCCGCCCTGGGTCTTCCAGGCCATGAGTTCTTGTCGTTCGACCAAAGACTGGACAGTTCC
>CAWUNN010000032.1:0-10836 GCA_963923185.1 uncultured Limnohabitans sp.
CATCACCGGCAGCTTGGCCCACGCGGACATGCTGGCCGCCCAAGGCATCATCAGTGCCAGCGATTGGCAATCGATTGAAAAAGGCATGGCTCAGATTCGACAAGAAATCGAATCGGGCCAATTCACCTGGCAACTCGATTTAGAGGACGTGCACCTCAACATCGAAGCCCGTTTGACCCGATTGGTGGGCGATGCAGGCAAACGACTGCACACCGGGCGCAGCCGCAATGACCAGGTGGCCACCGATGTGCGTTTGTGGCTGCGCGGCGAAATCGATGGGTTGATTGAGGGTCTGCGCGATTTGCAACGTGCCTTGGTCAGCGTGGCCCAGAACCATGTCGATGTCATCATGCCGGGCTTTACCCATTTGCAAGTGGCCCAACCGGTCAGCTTTGCCCACCACCTGCTGGCCTATGTCGAAATGTTTGCCCGCGACGAAGAGCGCTTGCGCGATGTGCGCCGGCGCACCAACCGCCTGCCCCTGGGCAGCGCCGCCTTGGCGGGCACCACCTATGCGCTGGACCGTGAACGAGTGGCCCGCAGCTTGGGCATGGTCGATGAATCGGGTCAAGCACAAGTTTGCATGAACAGCCTTGACGGGGTCAGTGACCGTGACTTTGCCATCGAATTCACCGCAGCGGCCAGCCTGTGCATGGTCCACATCAGCCGCTTGAGCGAAGAGTTGATTTTGTGGATGAGTCAAAACTTTGGCTTCATCCAGATCGCCGACCGATTCACCACCGGCAGCTCGATCATGCCGCAAAAGAAAAACCCCGATGTACCCGAATTGGCGAGAGGCAAAACCGGTCGGGTGGTGGGCCATCTGATGGGTTTGATCACCCTCATGAAAGGTCAACCGCTGGCCTACAACAAGGACAACCAAGAAGACAAAGAGCCTTTGTTTGACACGGTCGACACCTTACGCGACACCTTGCGCATTTTTGCCGAGATGGTGGGCGGCCAACTCAACCCTGCCACAGGACAAAAAGAAGGGGGTATCCGAGTCAACCCCCAAGCCATGGAGTCCGCTGCGCTCAAAGGGCATGCCACCGCCACCGACTTGGCCGACTACTTGGTCAAAAAGGGCTTGCCCTTTCGGGACGCGCATGAAACCGTGGCGCATGCCGTCAAAGCCGCCAGTGAACAACACTGTGACTTGGCCGAGTTGCCATTGTCCGTTTTGCAAAGCTTTCACCCATCGATCGAAGCCGATGTGTTCGAGTGCCTGAGTCTGCGTGGCTCATTGATGGCGCGCAACACCTTGGGCGGCACGGCCCCTGCTCAAGTGCAGTCACAAATCAAACGCCACCTGCAGCGACTGGCCCCTTGATCATTCAAGCCGGATGCCGGCTTTTTTGACGACCCCCTCGTAGCGCTGCAAATCGGCCCTGATCTGGTCGCCAAATTGGGGGGGCGTGCCGGGCGTGGGGGCGATGCCCATGCCATTGAGTTTGTCGCGCGTCACAGGATCTTTCAGCACGGCCTGTAACTCGGCATTGAGCCGATCGATGATGGGTTTGGGCAGTCGGGCCGGGCCCAACAGGCCCACCCAAGAGTTGATTTCAAAATCAGGCACGCCACTTTCGATGAAAGTGGGCACATCGGGCAGGGAAGCACTGCGCTGAGCACTGCTGACCGCCACGGGGTGCAGCTGACCGGCTTTGATGTGCGAGATCGCACTGGCAATGGCGGTATAAACCAATGGAATGTTGCCACCCATGACATCGGTCATGGCTTGACCACCGCCTTTGTAAGGGATGTGGGTCAAGTTGGCACCCGTTCGTTGCTTGAGCAATTCGCCCGCGATGTGTGGTGTGCCACCGGTGCCCGATGTGCCATATGACCAACCGCCTGGTTGGGTTTTGGAGGTCTCCAACACCTCCCTCAGGGTTTTGGGTTTGAATTGAGGATTGGAGACCAAGATGATGGTGGCATCGCCAATCTTGCCGATGGGAGCCAAGTCTTTGACCGGATCAAACCCCACCTTGGGAAACACATGGGGGTTGATGACCAAGGTGCCATCAAAGCCCAACAACAAGGTGTGGCCATCTGGTTCGGCATTGGCCACCATTTGGGTACCAATGTTGCCCGACGCACCCGGGCGGTTGTCCACCACCACCTGTTGTCCCAAACGCTTGGTGAGTTGTTCAGCGATCAAGCGACCACTGGTGTCGGTGACACCACCTGGTACAAATGGCACGATCAATCGAATGGGCTTGGTGGGCCAGTTCTGGGCCCAAGCCGATCCCACCCAAACACACGCCAACCAGCCAGCACACCAAAGACGTTTGAACAGGTGAAGTCGGCTCGAAGGTGACTGCAGTGGCATGGGGGCTCCGTGGCAATTTTGAGACTCAAGTGGTCTCGGATGCAGCGTCATTTTGCACGATGTCAAGCATAATTCGCGCATGAACACACCCACCGCATTGAAACAAGGTTTGTCGCAACGAACAGCCGCGCAAAAGCGTGCCGATTTGGCACACAAAGTGCGCTCCAAGTCTTGGATTTTGGCCCCTGGCGTGTTTGAAATGATCTCGGCCAAAATGGCCGATGCCATGGGCTTTGACGCGCTGTACATGACGGGCTATGGCACGGTGGCCTCTCATTTGGGTTTGCCCGATGCAGGCTTGGCCAGCTACACCGACATGGTCAATCGCGTGGCTCAATTGGCCAGCATCACCCAAACCCCTTTGATTGCGGATGGCGACACCGGCTACGGGGGGCTGCTCAATGTGATGCACACGGTGCGGGGGTACGAGCGAGCGGGGGCCTGTGCCATTCAGTTGGAAGACCAAGAATTCCCCAAAAAGTGCGGTCACATGTTGGGCCGCAAAGTGACCCCTGCACAAGACATGGTGGCCAAAATCAAAGTGGCCGTGCAAACTCGCGAAGACCCCAATTTTTTGATCATCGCCCGCACCGACGCCCGCACCACCTTGGGCTTGGATGAGGCCTTGCGCCGAGCTGAGATGTACGCCCAAGCCGGGGCCGACATCTTGTTTGTTGAAAGCCCCGAGTCCGAAAATGAAATGCGCCAAATCTGCTCGTCTTTTGATCTGCCATGCCTGGCCAACATGGTCGAGGGTGGTCGCACACCCGTCTTGTCGAGACAGGCTTTGCAAGACATTGGCTACCAGGTGGCGATCTTTCCGGTGACCTCGATGTTGGCTGCCGCCCAAGCTTTTGCCCAGGTCTATGGTCAATTCAAAGACCAGGGGTCATCGCAAAGCCTGCCCGTGGCCTTGCATGACTTTCAAAAATTTTCTCAACTGATGGGCTTTGACTGGGTTGCGCAATTTGACCGCGACCACGCTTGAGCCCTTCTCCACGACACGGCCGACCCATGAAACTGCACTCCTTTTTGAATCATCGCCTAGGCCAGTGCTTTGGGACGATGGCCTTGTGTCTGACCTTGAGTCCCCTCATGAACAATCCACTGCATGCCCAAACCACGGCCAACTCTGAGAGTGGGCGCCGCTTTCCTTTGTTACAGCCCGAGCAGCTCAATGAGGCCCAAAAGAAATTGGCCGACAGCATCCGCTCAGGGCCGCGCGCCAATGTGGCCGGATCGGCGGCCAATCAAAGCGTGATTGGCAGCCCTTTCAATGTGTTTTTGCGCAGCCCCGAGGTGGGCGAGCACTTGCAACAGGTCGGCTCTTACATCCGCTTCAAAAGCAGCTTGGGCACGCTTTTGAATGAGTTCGCCATTTTGATCACGGCCCGCCATTGGGGCGCCCAATATGAATGGCATGCGCACCACCGGCTGGCTTTGCAAGCCGGACTGAACCCACAAATCGCGCAAGACTTGGCACAAGGTCAACGCCCCAAAGGCATGTCCTCTGATGAAGAAATCATCTACAACTTTTCACATGAATTGCACACCCAGCACCAAGTCAGCGATGCGTCCTTCAAGGCCATGCAAGATCGGTTTGGGGATCAGGGCGTGATGGACTTGATCGCCGTGAACGGCTACTACACCTTGGTGGCCATGGTGCTCAATGTCGATCGCACCCCCGTGCCTGGGGGCAACCCCTTGTCTGCTCGTTGAACATGTGGGCCGCAAGCAGGCTCATCTCTGATCGGCACACAGCACAGGGCGCAGCCGTGGGTAAACACCCAAGGCATTGTCTTGGTAAATGCGCGCGCGCTCAACATCATTGACCGATGCCGACGCCTCGATGTAGCGACGGGTGTGGTCGTAGTGGTATCCAGTGCGTGGATCGATGCCGTTGACCGCACCAAAAGTTTCGGAGGCAAACAACACATTGCGCGCGGGCAACACCGACAACAGCAAGTCGATGCCAGGTTGGTGATAGACACAGGTGTCAAAAAACACATTGTTCAACACCTTGTCCTCCAGCGGTGGCAAGCCCATGTCTTGGGCTATGCCTCGGTAGCGGCCCCAGTGGTAGGGCACAGCACCTCCCCCATGAGGCAACACAAATTTCAGGCTGGGAAAATCGCGAAACACATCCGAAGTCAGAAACTGCACAAATGCGGTGGTGTCGCCGTTGATGTAATGCGTGGCCACGGCGTTGAAGTGCGGGTTGCATGAACCACTGACGTGGACCATGGCGGGAATGTTCAATTCAACCAATTGTTCGTACAACGGGTACCACCAATCGCGATCCCACAAAGGCGGATCGCTCCAGCGCCCGCCTGTGGGATCGGGGTTGAGGTTGACCCCCACAAACCCCAGTTCGGTGATGCAACGCTTGAGTTCATCGATCACCTCACCCACCGGCCGCACACCTGCGGCTTGGGGCAGCATGGCCACACCGACAAATTGCTGCGGATACATTTGGCACACCCGATGCACCAAGTCGTTGCAATAGCGAGCCCACACCACATTGGTGTGCACATTGCCCTGATGGTGATCCATGCCCACCGCTCTGGGGGAGAACAACGTCAGATCGACGCCGCGCTCTTTCATGCGAGCCAACTGATGCGGTTCGATCGCTGCGCGAATTTCGGCATCGGTCACTGCCGGTGGATGTTCGAGCACGACACCGTCTAGCAAAAAACGCTCGATCTGCTGCTGGCGAAATTGGGCCACCTGGGCAGGCGTGGTGGTGAAATGGCCGTGGATGTCAATGATCATGGTGTGCGATCAACTGGAAAAGTCGACTTGAACTTTGGCTAAAAAATCTTTCATATAGGCCGATTCGGCACGCAATTTTTCGGCGAATTGTGTGCGCGTGCCAGTGACAGGCTCTAGTCCGTTGGCACGCAAACGCGCTGCCAAAGCCGGCTGCTCCAATTGACGTTTGAAGGCCAGGTGCCATTCTTGCGCCACTGCCGCAGAGGTCCCAGGGGGTGCAAAAATACCGTTGCCGGTGGGCACGGTCTCGCCTTTGAGCACCCCAGCCAAATTCGGCAAGCCGGGCAAGCTGGGCACTGAGACCGCAGGCACCGTGGCCATCCAATTCAATTTTCCAGCTTGCACCATCGGTTGCCCCACGGGCAAGGTGGTGACCACCGCGTCCAGATGCCCACCGGCCGCATCGGCCATCATGGGCGCACCCCCCTTATAAGGCACCAAGGTCATGTTGAGCTCGGCATTTTTTTGCAGCAGCAAGATCGCCAGATGATGAGGTGAGCCGATGCCGGCAATCCCAATTCGAAAATCAGGCCCTTGTTGCCTGGCCCTGGCCATGAATTGCTCCAGTGATTTGATTTGGGTCGCACTCGAGACCGCCAGCATCAAGATCAAATCGGCCAAGCCCACGATGGGGACCAAGTCACGCAGAGGGTCACTGCCTTTGAGGGCCAATGGCGGCACATGCGGGTTCATGGTGACTTGCAAGGTGCTGAACATGCCCAAGGTGCCCGAATCGGGTGCGGCCTTGAGCACCGCATCCATGGCCAAGTTGCCCGCAGCCCCCGGCTTGTTCTCCACCACCACCTGGGTGCCCAGGTGAGACCCCAAACCTTCGGTGGTGATGCGGGCGATGAAATCGGCCACCCCGCCCACGGGGTATCCCACCAACAACCGCAGCGATCGCCCCGCAAAGGATGGCGACTGGGCCTGCGACCCGATGCCCCAACTTGCCCAGCCAGCGGCCAAGCCCTGCAGCCATGTTCTGCGTTTCATGTTCCAGCCTCCTGCACTTGGATTGGACTGCAAAGTGAACCCATGTGATGTTGTGCATGCGACACCCGTGTATTTGCTCGCTTGACGAGCCAGGCCACTGCATCCATGATCAAGCCTGTGCTGGCCTCGCACTTGAAGCTGGCGTTCTTCCACGGAGCAAGTTCATGAAATCCATTGTTTTGCGTCGCATCACGGCCAGCACCGCCTTGGCCACCACCTTGTTGGCAGGTTGTGCTTCGGTCTCTGGCCCCACAGCAGGTTGGAATGTCTTGTATGACAAAGGCAGCAATCTCAACGATTGGACCTTGGTGGGCGATGCCAACTGGCGCATTCAAGACGACTCGATCCAGGCCGACTATTTGCGCGGCAAGCAACCCAGCTATTTGGTGTCCAAGGGCACTTACGCAGACTATCAGATACGAGCCGAATTCTGGGTCGATGCCCAAACCAACAGCGGCATTTTCATCCGTTGCCAAGATCCAACCAAGATTGGGGCCGACAACTGTTACGAAGTCAATATTTGGGACACCCGCCCTGACCCCTCATACGGCACAGGATCCATTGTCGACGTGGCCAAAGTCTCCCCCATGCCCCGTGCAGGCGGCCAGTGGAACGTGATGGAAATCACAGCCAAAGGCGACTCTTTGACGGTCAAACTCAATGGTGTGGTCAGCGCCAGCGCGCGCAACGACAAACTGGCCAATGGGCATGTGGCCCTGCAGTATGGCTCTGGCGTGGTGAAGTTCCGTCAGGTGCTGATCAAGCCGATCTGATTCGGCGCTCAGTCCAACTTGATGCCAGCCTGATCGATGATGCGCCCGTAACGGGCATGCTCTTGCTCAATGTGGCTGGCCAATTCTTTGGGGCCCAGATACGCGGGGTACAGATGGGCGCCCAACAGTTTGGTGCGGGTGTTCGGGTCTTGCAGTGAGCGTTGTAAATCGGTGGATATTTTTTGGACGATGTCGGCGGGCGTGCCAGCGGGGGCGGCAAAGGCATACCACACGGCCGCTTCATAGTCCTTGAATCCTTGCTCGATCACCGTGGGCACCTGTGGCAGGGCATCCAAACGTTCACGGGTGGTCACGGCCAAAGGCCGCAGTTTGCCCGACTCGATCAAGCCCGCCGCTTCACTCAAATTGGTCAGCACCATGGTGACATGCCCCCCCGAGACCGCATTGGCGGCCAACGCACCACCGGTGAAAGGCACATAGTTGAACTGGCTGCCGGTGACGAATTTGAAGGCTTCACCGGCAATGTGCTGGGTGGTGGCTGGGCCCACCGTGGCATAGGACAAGACGCCTGGTTTGCTTTTGGCATCTTGCAACAATTCGGCCAAGGTTTTGTAGGGGCTGGCGCTGTTGACCGCAATCACCTGTGGCGATCGCACCAGTTGTGCCACAGGCGCAAAAGCACGAAGCCCGTCGTAAGGCATGTTGGTGCGCAATTTGGCATTGATGGTCAAGCTGTTGGCAATCAGCAGCAGGGTATGCCCATCAGGCGGTGATTTGGCGGCCATGGCGCCAGCAATCACCGTCCCACCACCCGGCTTGTTTTCAATCAGCACAGGTTGTGACCAGCGCTTGGAGAGGTCTTGTCCCACCACCCTGGCCAAAGCGTCGGCAGAGCCCCCAGCAGGAAACGGCACGATGATGCGCACCGCCTTGGTGGGGAACCCCGCGCCTTGAGCCCAAATGCTCAGTGGGATCCAGCACAGACATAAAAGTAGACCGCGAATCGACTTGCTTTTCATGTGTTCAATTGTGAACGAGTGGTGCCCATTAGCCTTGTCGCTTGCGCGGCAAATGCTAGGCGGTGTGCCCCAACAACTGGCACCAAATCGGGGCCGGGTCGGCCCCAGCAGTGCCACGCCAGGCCACAATTTGGTCAGGTCGAATCAATGCCAAAGGGGCTTGGTACAGCTCGCTCAGGCCGTCGAGTTCAGGTTGCACCACTGTCAAAGACACGCCCATGCGTTGAGCCGCGGCTTGCCAAGTCGCCACCGCCGCTGGGTCGGCCTGCAGCACCAACAAGGTCCATTCAGGACCGAATGTGTCGTACAGGGATCGGCCATCGGGCAACCAAGCATGAGGTGGGCGACCACCCGGTTTGGCGCTAGAGACATACGTGTTGGCTTCATCGGCAGGCACAGCAGTGCCATCGTCGGGGATGACCGGACTGCCATCGTAACGCCCCCCCAAAGTCACCCCGGGGATATTGAACTCGAGGCGCACATGCGCATTGAAATGCACCCCCGCCTCAGTGCGCAGGGTTTGACCTTGAGCGGTGTCATCTTCGAGTTCGGCCACAGCCGGATACAAGCCCACCGAATCGGCAAAGCGCCTGGCATAGCCGGTGTTGCGCTGCGCCAGCATCTTGCGCTCAATGGCATAACTCTCTAGCAAAGCAGGACCCGCCTGGCCGCGCAAAGCGGCGGCCAGCTTCCAGCCCAAATTGACCGCGTCTTCGACACCCGTGTTGTAGCCCAACCCACCGGTGGGCGTGAACAAATGGGCGGCGTCGCCGATCAAAAACACATGGCCATGGCTCAGTGACTGGGCCACCAGTGCATGGCCTGCGGTCCAAGTTTGGCAATTGATGATGTGCATGGGCATGTCGCAACCCAGTGCCTGGCACAACACTTGGCGTGCTTGATCTTCGCCCCAATTTTGAGCCTGCTCTTCTTCCTCTTCGTGCAAAGAGGCATGAAAGGCAAACTCATCGACGCCATTGACCGAGGCCAACAAGGCCCGCCGCTCGTGGTTGACCGTCACATACATCCAAGCCCGGGGGTGCGGCATGCGAGCATAAAACTCGGGCAATCGCACATAGACCGCAAACATCTGGCCGCCCATGTAGGCCCGTCGCATGCCCGTGGCCCCCTCGTAGCCGATGCCCAACTGATGCCGAACCATGCTGCGAGGCCCATCGGCGCCGACCAAATACTTGGCCTGCACGATGTGCTCTGGGCCCTCACCGTTGGCGGCTTGGATGCGAGCTTGCACGTGATCGCCTCGATCTTCAAACCCCAGCAGCTTGCAGCTGTAACGGATGTCATTGCTGGGCCATTTCTCGGCATGTTTGCGCAGCACCGGCTCGACGTATTTTTGCGACACCCGGTGGGGCAGCTCGGCCGCACTCCAAGAGCCGCCCATTTCTTTGATTTTTTGCACCGCCTGGGCCGCGGTGGGCAAACTCAGTCGAGCCAGCTCATGCCCAGTCAAGCGGGTGAAATAGGCGATGTCGGTGGGGTGATCGGCTGGCAAGCCCTGGGCCCGCACCTCATGGGCAAAACCCAAGCGCCGGTAATGCTCCATGGTGCGAGCCTGAGTGGCATTGGCTTGGGGGTTCAAGGCGGTCGAGGGCTTGGCATCGACCAACAAAGTCGCAATGCCACGCAGCCCCAACTCGTTGGCCAACATCAAACCACTGGGCCCACCGCCTGCAATCAACACCTCGGTTTTCAACACTGAATCGGTCACGGGCATGGGGTCACTCTGGATCAAAATTGACTCGGATCAAGTGTATCCTGACGCCCAAGTCACACAAGACGCAGGGGGATGGCCCTGGGTGCGTCACAATGTGATCGATCGAACAACAATGGGTGAAGCACTCATTCTATTTTTGGCTTAGAACATGAATCATCAGATGGAACAACAACTGCGCATTCGCCAGTTGGTCGAGAACTGGGCGGTTTGGCGCGATGCGGGGCTGTGGGACTCGTTTCGCACAGTCTGGCATGACGACGGCGTGATGATGGCCACCTGGTTTCAGGGTCCCTTTGAAGAATTCATCCGAGTGACCATCGAGGGATGGAACAAAGGGGTCAGCATTCTGCACTTTCTGGGTGGTTCATCGATTGAGGTACAAGGCACGCGCGCGATTGCCCAAACCAAGATGACGATTTCACAGCGCGGCCCGGTGGAGGGCGTGATGTGTGATGTGGTGTGCACCGGGCGTTTTTATGATTTTTTTGAAGAGCGCGCGGGCCGCTGGGGTTTGGTGCACCGACAACCGATTTACGAAAAAGACCGCATTGATCCATTGGATCCATCCGCCAAGCTCCAGCTCGATCAAGCGGCCCTGGCTCAGTTTCCTGAAGGCTATCGCCATTTGGCCTACATTCAGACTCGGATTGGCTACAAGGTCAAAATGGACATGCCTCAGCTCAAAGGGCCCATCGTGGCCGATTTGTACCGTCGCGGCGCCGATTGGCTGGCCGGACGCCCCCTTGAACGTTGATTTTTCCCGGAGTTCTCATGCGCAACTTGAATCAGAACAACATCACCGACGCCGTGTTGGCCAGCTTTGCCAACACCCCCGACCCGCGTCTGAAAGAAATCATCAACAGCTTGATCAAGCACCTGCACGCCTTTGCCCGGGACGTCAAACTGACCGAGGACGAATGGTTCAAAGGCATTCAGTACCTGACGGCCACTGGCCACAAGTGCACGGGCACTCGCCAAGAATTCATCTTGTTGTCCGATGTGCTGGGTTTGTCGATGCTGACCATCGCCATGAACCAAGACAAGCCTGCGGGTTGCACCGAGGCCACGGTGTTTGGCCCTTTCTTTTTAGAAGAAGCCCCACACTATGAGCTGGGTGCCGATGTCTCCAATGGCGCCAAGGGTGCGCCCTGTTGGGTCGAAGGTCGCATTTTGGGCCTGGACGGCGAGCCCATCCCCAACGCCACCATCAATGTGTGGCAAGCCGACGACGATGGCTTGTACGACGTCCAATAC
>CAWUNN010000033.1:0-10822 GCA_963923185.1 uncultured Limnohabitans sp.
GTATTGCTCGGGCTTGAGCAGATTTTTTTTCAACGCCGCAGACATCACCCCAACGCCCAGGGATTTGCTCAAGATCAGGCGATCCCCCAGTTTGGCGTCTGCATTGCGTTTGATTCGATCAGGGTGCACCAGACCCAAGGCCACCAATCCATAAATGGGTTCAACTGAGTCAATCGTGTGTCCTCCTGCAATGGGAATGCCTGCTGCCTGACACACGCTTTGCCCACCCTCTAAGATGCGACCGATGGTGCGGGTAGACAACACAGAGATGGGCATGCCCACCAAGGCCAAAGCCATGATGGGGCGTCCACCCATGGCATACACATCGCTGATGGCATTGGTGGCGGCGATTCGGCCAAAGTCAAATGGGTCGTCGACGATGGGCATGAAAAAGTCGGTGGTGGCAATCAGCGCCTGCTCATCATTGAGCCGATAGACCGCCGCGTCATCGGCCGTCTCGATGCCTACTAGCAACTCACTGGGCAAGGGCAGCTGGGCTGTCGACTTCAAAATGTCAGACAGCACCCCGGGTGCAATCTTGCAACCACAGCCTCCGCCATGAGACAAGCTGGTCAAGCGCGGTTCGCTGTGGGGGGCAATGGGGGTGTTCATGGCGAATTCATTGGAATTGAAGAAGGGTTGAAGCAGTGTTGAAGACTTCAGGGGCGATGCACTTTGACTTCAATGCGCTCGACAGGCCAGCCTTTGCTGCGCACATGGGCTTGCAGGGCAGGCACCCATTGTCTGATTTTGGCGGCCGCTGCGGGTGCCGCCACCAGCAGGGTCCAAAGCCCGTCGAGGATGGGCCCCGACTGAATTTGGGACCACAAAGCCTGAGGCAAAACCGTTCGCAAGGCCTGTAAACAGGCTTGTGAGGCCTGAGCTTGACGCAACAAGGGGCCCAAAATCCCAGAGCCCATGGCGGCCTGAGCAGCTGGCACGGCGCGGCCTCGCAGCACGGGCGCGGCTCGAGGAACTTTTGAATAACCCAACGATCGCAACTGAGCCATTGAATCGTTCTGGCTTTGAGCTGGGCTGGGCTCTGACTGGGTTGGCAATCGGGGACGAAGTGGCGCGACCATGCCCCATTATCCCTTCTGTGACGGTTAAAATGTTCGGTTTAGTCCCTTCAGGTTCAGGCACTCATGGCCTTCACATTACTGACCAAGATTTTTGGCAGCCGCAATGATCGGTTGCTCAAGCTGTATCGCAAAACGGTAGAGCGCATCAATTCGCTGGAAACTTCTCTTGAAAGCCTCAGTGACGACGAGTTGCGTGCCAAAACACAAGAGTTCAAGTCGCGCCTGGGTCAGGGACTAGCATTGGATGATCTGCTTCCTGAGGCTTTTGCCACTGTTCGAGAGGCCTCTAAGCGGGTCATGAAAATGCGTCATTTTGACGTGCAGCTGGTCGGCGGCATGGCACTGCATCAAGGCAAGATTGCCGAAATGCGCACGGGTGAAGGCAAAACCCTGACCGCCACCCTGGCGGTCTACCTCAATGCACTGACAGGCAAGGGCGTGCATGTGGTCACGGTCAACGACTACTTGGCTCAGCGCGATGCCCAATGGATGGGGCGTTTGTACAACTTTTTGGGTCTGTCAGTGGGCATCAATCTGCCCCAAATGACCCGTCAAGACAAACAAGCGGCTTATGCCAGTGACATCACATATGGAACCAACAACGAATACGGATTTGACTACTTGCGCGACAACATGGTCTACGACGCTGCCGATCGTGTTCAGCGCCAGTTGGCTTATGCGATCGTCGATGAGGTCGACTCGATCCTGATCGACGAGGCCCGAACCCCTCTGATCATCAGTGGACAAGCCGAAGACCATACCGCCTTGTATGTCGCCATGAACCGCATCGTGCCCAAGCTGGTCCGGCAAGAGGGGGAAGCCGATCCTCGAACGGGTGAGGGGGTCATCACCCCAGGTGACTTCACCGTGGATGAAAAATCCCATCAGGTCTACCTGACCGAACAGGGGCATGAAAATGCTGAGCATTTGTTGGCGCAAGCCGGTTTGCTGCCCGCAGGGGCATCGCTTTATGACCCCTCTCACATCACTTTGATGCACCACCTGTACGCAGCATTGCGTGCCTTGCATCTGTACCACCGAGACCAACACTATGTGGTGCAAAACGACGAGGTGGTCATTGTCGATGAGTTCACGGGGCGCCTCATGTCGGGCCGGCGCTGGAGCGACGGCTTGCATCAAGCCGTTGAAGCCAAAGAGGGTGTGCGAATCCAGGCTGAAAACCAGACCATGGCCTCGATCACTTTCCAAAACTACTTCCGCCTGTACGGCAAGCTGTCCGGCATGACCGGAACTGCTGACACCGAAGCCTATGAGTTTCAAGAAATCTATGGCCTTGAGACCGTCATCATTCCACCCCATCGGCCCAGTCGCAGGGTCGATGACAACGATCGGGTTTACAAGACCACCCAAGAAAAATACCAAGCCGCCATCGACGACATCCGCGATTGCCACGACCGTGGGCAGCCTGTGCTGGTGGGCACCAGTTCGATTGAAAACTCTGAGCTGATTTCGCAGCTACTGACCCAAGCCAAGTTGCCGCACCAAGTGCTCAACGCCAAGCAGCACGCCCGCGAAGCAGACATCATCGCGCAAGCCGGAGCACCCAAAGCCATCACCATCGCCACCAACATGGCGGGACGAGGCACCGACATCGTATTGGGTGGCAACATCGAAAAGGCCATTGCGGCGTTAGAGGTCGAAGAGTCCATTGCGTTTGATCAAAAATCTCAACGCATCGAGGGCATGCGAGCTCAATGGCAAAAAGACCATGATTTTGTGGTGCAACAAGGCGGCTTGCGCATCATTGCTACCGAGCGTCATGAATCACGACGCATTGACAACCAGTTGCGCGGCCGTTCGGGCCGCCAAGGTGACCCGGGCTCATCGCGCTTTTTCTTGAGCTTAGATGACCCGCTGATGCGCATCTTTGCCGGAGAGCGCGTCAAAGCCATCATGGATCGCCTCAAAATGCCTGAGGGCGAGGCCATCGAGGCTGGCATGGTCAACCGCAGCATTGAAAGCGCACAGCGCAAAGTGGAAGCCAGAAACTTTGACATTCGCAAGCAATTGCTCGAATACGATGACGTCTCCAATGATCAACGAAAAGTCATTTACCAGCAGCGCAATGACATCTTGGATGCCTTTGACCTCAACGACCAGATCAAGGGTTTGAGACATTCGTGTTTCAGTGACTTGGTGCGGCAATTCGTACCGGCCGAATCGGTTGAAGAGCAATGGGATTTGCCTGCTTTGCAACGTGTGTTGGCCAGCGAATGGGGTCTGAGCGTGGACTTGCTGCAATGGGTTCAGCAAGAGGCCTCGATGGATGACGCTGACATCGTTGAAAAAGTCATCCAAATGGCCGATCAGGCTTTTGATGCCAAAGTCGATCTGGTGGGGGCGGAGCAGTTCACACCCTTCATGCGCATGGTGTTGTTGCAAAGCATCGACAACCACTGGCGCGAACATCTGGCGGCCTTGGATCACTTGCGTCAAGGCATTCATCTGCGGGGCTATGCCCAAAAGCAACCCAAGCAAGAGTACAAGCGCGAAGCGTTTGAGTTGTTCTCGATGTTGTTGGATTTGGTCAAAAATGAGGTCACTCGCACCTTGATGACGGTGCAAATCCAAAGCCGAGAGCAAGCCGACCAGGCAGCGCAGCAGTTGGAAGAAAAGGCAGAGAACATCAGCAACGTGACCTACACCGCGCCCACCGAGACTGGCGAGCAGGTGAGCTCAGTGGACCCCAATACCGTGAGCTCTCCAGTGCCACAAGTGGGGCGCAACGAGCCTTGTCCATGCGGCAGCGGGAAAAAATACAAGCATTGCCACGGACAGTTGAACTGAAGTGGCGTGGCTCTGATCTGACAAGTGGTCAGTCTGCCAACCCCTTGCTGTGCAACCAGTCTTGTATCAACTGAGCAATTTGCTGATTGTTTCGATCCATCATCAGCATGTGAGAGTTGCCACGGATGCCGATGTTGGGTAAATCGATCACATCCACCTGAGCGCCAGCTTGGCGATACAAGTCATTGAGTTTGAGTTGCGTTTGCCGCATGCTGGGCCAGCGTGAATCTTGCTGAATGTGGTCGCCATAAATGGTCAAGATCGGCGTGTTCTTCAAAGCCCTGGCTTGGGCCGGATCACCAAACCCAGCGGGCTCGACCAAGACGAGGGCTTTGACCAAATCGGGTCTGGCTTGCGCCACCTTTTGGCCAAATTGACCCCCTTGGCTGTGGACCAGAACCACACAAGGGCCAACTTTGTCGACCAACTCGGTATAGGCTTTCAGGGTGGCTTCATCGGTGGTGGTCCAACGGGGAACGACCTGGCGCATGAAATTCAGATAGCCTTCTGCCGGGAATTGATTGCCAGCAAATTCTTGCCTTTTTAAAGGATCTTCACTCCAAGGTTTGGCGCCCATTCGAAAACGTGGCCATGGATTCTCAATCGGCAAAAACTGTGGACTGCCTGGCCAAATGTCGGGCGGTGCCCAACCTGATCGACCACGCTCGACCGCATCTGATACATAGGTTTTCCAGCCATGTCGTATGAAAAAATGGGACCATCCCTCGCGTCCATCGGGTGTGGTCTCGTAAGTCACGCCCGTGAGTCCGCCACCATGCCACAACAAGATGGGGACCTTGGCTTTGACTTTGGCAGGGGTGAAGTACTGCACATACATGGACTCGACCATGTATTGGCCATTGGGGTCTAACTTGACGGGTGCACCACCCGGGGTGAAGACCACTTCCCGCACAGGCTGGCCTTGGATCTCTACCAAACGACCGCCGACGTGAAACGAGCCAAAGTCTGCAATGTCCAACCCGCTGCTTTGACTGTTTGCCAAGCTGAATGCCCCCAAAGTCAAAGCAGCCACAGCCCAGGTTTTAGATAGAAATTGGATGGTTTTCATCGGTTGAGGTGATGTCAAATCTTGTCTGATCATAGGTGAAATGGTCTGTGGCGGATATTTAAAAATCGATTGAATGTTCAATCCATGGATCGTCTGGCTGTGAAACAGGTGGGCGTTAAAATGAAGGATTGCTCACCAACGTCTGCCAAATGCCATGCCCGTTTCTCTTCATCCCCCTGTTGCCGAACAGTTGTTACCCATCGCGGGAATTCGCTTGGGGGTGGTGTCTGCTGGGATTCGCAAAGCGGGTCGCAAAGACCTCACCTTGATGTTGATCGAGCCTGGGGCCAGTGTGGGTGGTGTTTTCACTCAAAACCGTTTTTGTGCCGCACCTGTGCAAGTGTGCCGCGATCACCTGGCCAGTGGCCATGGTGTGCGAGCCATCGTGGTCAACACGGGCAATGCCAATGCTGGCACGGGCGAAGACGGCTTGATGCGCGCCCGAGCCACTTGCATTGCGGTGGCTCAGGCTTTGAATCTGGCCCCTGAGCAAGTGTTGCCTTTGTCCACTGGCGTCATCATGGAGCCCTTGCCGCATCAGCGCATCATCGATGCCGTGCCTGCCGCCTTGGCTCAGGCCCAAGAGGCTGCTTGGCTGGATGCGGCTCAGGGCATCATGACCACCGACACTGTGCCCAAGGCCTACAGCGCCCAAGTCCAAGTGCAAGGTGTCACTGTCCACATCACGGGCATCTCAAAAGGCGCGGGCATGATTCGACCCAACATGGCCACCATGCTGGGATTTTTGGCCACCGATGCAGCCATCGCTCCTGAGCTGATGCGAGATTTGGCTCATGAATTGGCCGAAGGCTCATTCAATCGCGTGACCGTCGATGGCGACACCTCTACCAACGACTCTTTTTTGGTGATCGCCACGGGCCGGGCTGCCCATGCTCCGATCACCCATTGGCAGCAAGCAGGGGCGACTGAGCTCAAGAAAGCCCTGATGGATGTCGCTCGCCAGTTGGCTCAGGCCATTGTGCGCGATGGTGAAGGTGCCACCAAATTCATCACGGTGGCGGTCCAAGGCGGGCGCGATGCGTCCGAGTGCCGACAGGTGGCCTATGCCATTGCCCATTCGCCCCTGGTCAAGACTGCGTTTTACGCCAGCGACCCCAATTTGGGGCGCATTTTGGCGGCCGTTGGCTATGCGGGCATCGCCGATTTGGATCAAACTCAGATTGACTTGTACCTGGACGATGTCCATGTGGCACACCTTGGAGGTCGTCATCCCTCATACCAAGAAGAAGATGGTCAGCGCGTCATGCAACAATCTGAAATCACCGTGCGAGTGGTGCTGGGACGTGGCGACGCCTGCGATACCGTGTGGACTTGTGATTTCAGCCATGATTACGTCAGCATCAACGCCGATTACCGCAGTTAAACACCCATGAATCCTTCATTTGAACGCCTGATCGAGCGTGCCGAGGCACTGATCCATCGCATCGAAGCCATCTTGCCGCAGCCCATTTCTGCGCCCGATTGGCAAGCCAGCATCGCTTACCGGTATCGCAAACGATCCAGTGGCCATGGTCTGTTAGAGCCTGTGCGCCACGTGGCCCGAATCGATTTGCAAGACCTGAAAGAAATCGACGGGCAGAAAGAAAAAATCCAACGCAACACCGAGCAATTTGTGAAAGGCTTGCCCGCCAACAATGTGCTGCTCACGGGTGCACGTGGCACGGGCAAAAGCTCACTGATCAAGGCGTGCTTGAATGAGTATTCGCCGCGCGGATTGCGATTGATCGAGGTGGACAAATCGGATCTGGTCGATTTGCCCGACATCATCGAGTTGGTCAGTGATCGACCCGAAAAATTCATGGTCTTTTGCGACGACCTCAGTTTTGAAGATGGAGAGCCTGGCTACAAAGCTTTGAAATCCATTCTGGATGGCTCGGTCGCCGCTGCCACGCCCAATGTGTTGATTTATGCCACCAGCAACAGGCGCCATTTGTTGCCCGAGTACATGAAAGAAAACCTCACCTATACCCATACCGAAGATGGAGAGGTGCACCCGGGTGAGGTGATCGAAGAGAAGATTTCTCTGTCCGAGCGTTTTGGTTTGTGGGTCAGCTTTTACCCTTTTTCTCAAGAAGAGTACCTCACCATCGTGGCCCAATGGTTGATGTCTTTGGGTTTGCCTGCCTCATCGGTCGAAGCGGCACGTCCTGAGGCCTTGGTGTGGGCGCTAGAGCGTGGGTCTCGCAGTGGCCGCATTGCCTATCAGTTTGCCCGAGATTATGTGGGACGGCAAAAAGTCTGATGCCCAGCCAGCGCTGGTGGCAGATGCCGATGTGCCGCGAGAGGGTGGCCGTGATCGACCCATGGTTCAAGTGGCTGTCGGGGTCTTGTTTCTACCCGATGGTCGGTTTTTGTTGACCACTCGGCCCAGCGGCAAAGTGTATGCCGGTTACTGGGAATTTCCAGGGGGCAAAGTCGAGCCCGGTGAAACCATTGCACAAGCTCTCCAGCGTGAACTGACCGAGGAGTTGGGCATCGAGATCGAGGACTGCACTTTGTGGAAAATCGAACAAGTGGATTACCCCCATGCTTGGGTGCAACTTCATTTTTGCCGAGTGACCCGCTGGAGGGGTGAGCTGCAAATGCGAGAAGGTCAAACCTTTTCATGGCAACGACTGCCTGTTGAGGTGGATCCTGTGCTGCCTGGCACCTGGCCGGTGTTGCGTTGGCTCGAGCAAGAGGCGGCTTCGAACTGATCCCAACTGTGGGGTGCGATGACCCAGATTCAGCTCGGTCGGTCCAGTCCTTCGATATCGTCTGCAGGACTCTCGTCTGGCATCCGATGAGACTCACTGGCCCAGGCCCCTAAATCGATTTGCCTGCAACGCTCGCTGCAAAAAGGGCGATGCCGATTGCTGCTGGCGTACAGGCTGGGTTGGTTGCATTGCGGACACTTGACCCAGCGCTCGGTGTGCTCAGACATGTCTCATCAAGCGCAAAGCGCCATTTCAAAATTCAGATCTTCAGTGCAAGGCACCCAGCGACCTTGCTCATCCGGCCGATTGAAACGCACCGAGACCAACATGCGGTTGCCGCTGATCTCGGGGACAAAGCCCAATTCAGAATCCAACCGCACACGCAACAACTGATAGCGATTAGAGGGCAAACTTTGTTGAAACTGTCCCGCCACGGCAGACACCATTTGTGCTTTGGCAGTGTCTCGGGACAAGCGCAACAACACATTCACACTGCTGTACAAGGGTTGCAGAGGTGAAGTCCAGCGCAAGATGTCATCGCGTCGCACTTCTGGCGCTTTGTGCTGCCAGGCCAGATACTGGGGCACGTCAAAGCCACAAGTCCCCCCTGGAATGGCCATGCGATTGCGCAAGTTGTTCAACCACTCGCTGTCATTGATGAAGTTGCCAAAACGCGAGGCATTGGAATGGATGCCTTCAAAGCACTGTTCGATGTTGCCCAGCCATTCATTCAAGACCGATTCGGCAACGGCTGGGTTGCCTTTGAAGCTCAAAAACTGCTGTTTATGCCGTTCGAGGTCTTTCAGCAAGTCAGACTTCAAATCGGCACGGGTGGCCACTTCGGCAATTTCAAAGATGGTGCTGAAGCAAAAATGATGCTCAATGGGGTGTTCGTGGTTCAGCAACCAATCAAAGCGCCGGAACAGGTATTCCAGGCGCAAATAAGTGCGCACACGCTCATTGAGTGGGTGTTCGTAAACAATCACTTGGCCAGACCGTCTCGAAATGGTTCTGCGACATCATAACCGCCAATTTCATGGCAAAGGCAAGTCCAGCACCGCTTGACGCAATTGGGCCAGATCCAAGCCTTCGTTCAGGATCACCCAATCGGCCATGGCCAGGCGTTTTTCGCGGCTGGTTTGCGAGGCCATGATGCGCAGCACTTCTTCTTGGGGCAAGCCGTTTCTGGCCACCACCCGTTGCACTTGGGTCTGCGGGCTGCAGTCAATCACCAGCACCTTGTCAAAACGATCGCGTCCGCCAGAGGATTCGGCCAACAACGGAATGTCAAACACCAGCCAGCGCTTGCCTTGATTCACGGCCAATTGGGTTTGGCGCTGGGTTTCTGTGGCCACCAATGGATGAACGATGGCTTCAAGTTGATGGCGAGCTTGGGCGTCTTGAAAGACTTTTTCTCGCATGCGCTGGCGGTCCAAACTGCCATCGGCAGCCACAAATTCTGGACCGAATTGCTGTGCAATCGCTGGCATGGCCGAGCCGCCAGCGGCAGTCGTTGCTCGCGAAATGGCATCGGCATCGATGACGACAGCACCCCGCTGGGCCAACATGCCCGCCACGGTGCTTTTGCCGCTGCCAATGCCGCCAGTCAATCCCAATTTAAAAATCATGGCATGAGTGTAGCCCCAAGCCCCATCACATGATTTGCCCCATTTGCAACACAGGCAGGTACAACGCCAACACCAGCCAGCCCATGAGCAAGCCCATCAAACCCATCAAGATCGGCTCAAGCAGGCGGCACGCCAAGCTCCATTCGGTGCTCAGCATGTCGGCTTGCAGGCGAGCCCATTGTTGCAAAACCTGGGGCAAAGTGCCACTGGCCTCGGCAGCATGGGCCCATTTCGTCAGCATGGGACTGAAAACGGGACGCTTGATTCGACCGATCGAAACGTGCGCACTGTCCATGGCCGTGGACAGGGGCTGACCCGTGCTCAACAGCATTTGAATGCGCCCGCTGGCATGCGCCATGACCGGGCTGCCCACAGAACGACCTGCCAACTCCAGTGCGCTGGCCCAGTCTTGCCCAGCTTCGATCAGCCTGGCCAGCAGCGCACACCACTTGGATTCAGTGTGCATTTGTCGCCAACGCCCAAACACAGGTGCCAACCAGCCACAGCGATCCCACCACAGCCGGGCCTGAGCATGGCGCAAGCTCAACAGACAGGCCGCCACAGCCAGAAGGATAGAACTGATGAACCCAAGACCCCACTGCACCACTGCTTGTCGGGTTTGCAGCAGGGCGACGGTTGCCCAGGGCAGATCGGCATGCATTTGCTCGTACAGGCTGGCAAACACGGGCAACACCCAAATCAACACGCTAGAAATCACGGCCAAAGTCACGCACAACACCAACAAGGGATACGCCATGGCAGAACGGATCTGGCGCAACAGCTGGGCGAATTGATCCGATTGTTGCAACCAGGCCTGCATTTGGACGGCCCAAATTCCACTGGTTTCCGCTGCCCTGGACAAAGCCAGCGGTGCACCTTTGAGCCAGCCGCCCCTGGACAAGGCATCACTGAGGGTTTGCCCCATGCGCAAGCGTTGCATGATTTGATCAATGGGTTGCCGTTTGGGAGGGCTGCAAGTGTCGCGCCAGATTTGCAAAGCATCCATCCAGCTCAAACCGGCCAGTTGCATGCGCACCAAATGCTGCAGCAAATGTTGGACGTCTTGGGTGGGCTCAAGCGTGAGTGGCACTTTCAACCTCGCTCCAGCTGGTTTCACCCAATTGAACTCGCGCCAACCCGTCTTGGCGCATGGTCGCTACCCCTTCAATCCGGGCCTGTTGTTGCAAGGCCATCGCGTCAACCCCAGCCAATACTTGGGCCTGCATCTCTGGGCTGATGGGCAAGACCTCAAACAAGCCGACCCGGCCGCGGTAACCTGCTTTGCAAGCCGGGCAGCCCAAGGCAATCCATTGCCCTTGATCATTTTGCTGACGGCAATGCAAACACAGGCGTCGAACCAATCGTTGGGCCGTGATCAAACGCAGACAAGTGGCCACGTGGTAGGTAGGCAAGCCTAAATCCTGCAACCTGGCCAGCGCATGCACGGCGTCATTGCAGTGCAAGGTGGACAACACCAAATGACCGGTTTGAGCGGCTTGCATGGCCACACGAGCCGTG
>CAWUNN010000034.1:0-10818 GCA_963923185.1 uncultured Limnohabitans sp.
CCCTCGCCCAGCCCCCAAGGTCGACAGCACACTGCCCCCCCCAAGTGCCCAGATCCAGCAAGAGCCTGAGGCCAAGTCGCTCTCGCTGCACGGTGCATCAACGGATGCCAGCCGAAGCGCCCAGGGCGATGCCGTCGTCTTGGACATGGCCGCTGCATTCAAGCGAGGTGACAGCAAAACCTTGACCCGTTTGTTGCCCAAAGTGCGCGGACATGTGCTAGAGCCCTGGGCTGCTTATTGGGAATTGCGGGCCAGACTGGAGCAAGCCTCTGATGAAGAGGTCAGGGGTTTTCTGGCGCGTTACCCGCGCAGCTACCAAGAAGACCGATTGCGCAACGATTGGTTGCTGCTGCTGGGCAGTCGTCGCGACTGGACCACCTTGGTGCAAGAGCATGTCCAGTACCGCATGCGCGATGACCGTGAGGTTCAGTGTTACGTCGCCGCAGTCGATTTTTTGAAACAAGGTCCGACGACCAGTCCACGTTTGATCGAAGACACCTACGCCTTGTGGTTGTCGCAGCGCGAAGGGGACGAAGCTTGCGCCTTCGCAGCCGATCGCATGCACGATGCGGGCCAATTGACGGACTTGCAAATTTGGCGCAAGGCGCGCATCGCCACCGAACTGGGGCGCTTGAGGTCAGCGCGCCAGGCGGTTGAAATCGTGCTGCCCAAAGAGGCTGGCCGTTTGGGCGATTGGTGGAACAAGCCAGCCAAATGGCTCAGCCAATACGCCAGCAATCCACGCCGCGCCACCTCAGAGTTGGCGGTCTTGGCTTTGTTGCGTCTGGCCAGTGAACAACCCGAAGAAGTGGGCCATTTGATGCGCAATCAGTGGCAAACAGCGTTGAGTGCTGAACAACGCGATTGGGTATGGGGGGCGTTGGGTCGTCAGGCGGCCATGCGCTTGGACGACGATGCGCTCAGCCAGTACCGCAAGGTCTCGAACTTGGCCCACCTCAGCGATGACATGCTGGCTTGGTACGTCCGTGCCGCTTTGCGTGCTGCCCCCAGTCCTCATTGGAAGTGGGTCGACTTGGCCATTCAAGCGATGTCGGCCAACTACAGGCAAGACAGCACCTGGGTGTATTGGCAAGCGCGCGCTGAACTTCAGATCCACCCGGCCAAGAGCCCAGCGCATCAAGCCGCCTTGCAGTCGCTGGAAAAAATCGCCAGTTACCGTGGCTTTTACGAGCAATTGGCGGCTGAGCAACTCGGGCGCAAGGTGATGGCACCTGCTCGCCCCGAGCCGCCCACTGAAGTCGAACTGAATGTGGCCAGGCAAAACCCTGGTCTGCAGCGTGCGCTGTACGCCATCTCTTTGGGTTTGCGCTCAGAGGGTGTGAGAGAGTGGAATTACACCGCGCACCTGGTCAATGCCCAAGGTCAAGCCGGTCGCATGAGCGATCGAGAGTTATTGGCCTCGGCCGCATTGGCTTGCGAGCAACACATTTGGGATCGCTGCATCAACACCAGTGAGCGCGTACGCGAATTGTTTGACACCGAGGCATCGTTTCCCATGCCTTTCAGGGACGCCGTCATCCAGCGCAGCAAAGACATCAACCTGGATCCGGCCTATGTGTATGGCCTGATTCGCCAAGAAAGTCGATTTGTCATGGACGCCCGCTCCAATGTGGGGGCTTCTGGTTTGATGCAGGTGATGCCTGCCACCGCCAAGTGGACTGCGCGCAAAATCGGCATGAACCATTTCAAGCCCGAGCATTTGTCGCGCCATGACATCAACATCGCCATTGGCACGGGCTATCTCAAATTGGTGCTCGACAGTTTCAATGGATCCATGCCTTTGGCCGCAGCGGCGTACAACGCGGGCCCCAGCCGTGCCCGCAAATGGAGCCAAGGTCGCACACTTGAGGCGGCCATTTGGGCCGAAAACGTGCCTTTCAATGAAACCCGAGATTACGTCAAAAAGGTGCTCAGCAACACCACCTTGTACGCTGCCATCATCTCAGGCCAACCGCAGTCTCTGAAAGAGCGTCTGGGAATGGTGGGGCCGCAAGAAGTCAACTCGGCCGAACAGGCCGACATGCCTTGATCGTAGAATCAAAAAAAGGAGACGCACCATGTCCAAAGCATTTGCCAGCAAAGCCGATTTGGCGGCCAAAAAAATCACGTTTGAGCAACTCAGCGCCCATTGCTGGGCTTATACCGCCGAGGGCGACCCCAATTCGGGCGTGATCATTGGCGATGAAGCCATTTTGGTCAGCGATGCCACGGCTACACCCGCTTTGGCTCGTGACTTGATTGAGCGCATTCGCACCATCAGCCACAAACCCATCAAATATGTGTTGCTGACCCACTACCATGCGGTGCGGGTGTTGGGGGCCAGCGCCTTCAAGAAAGAGGGCGCCACCGAAATCATTGCCAGCCACGGCACGCTAGAGATGATCAAAGAACGTGGCGCGCAAGACATGAAAAGCGAAATGGAGCGCTTTCCTCGCCTGTTCCAAGGCGCTGAAGAGGTCACGGGTCTGACTTGGCCGAGCCTGGTGGTGGGTGACGGCAAGCCGGGTCGCCAAGGCAGTGTCAAGCTGGATTTGGGTGGGGTTTGGGTTGAAATTTGGCATCCAGGTTCGGGTCACACCAAGGGCGACACCATCGCTTGGGTCGAGTCTGAAAAGGTGCTGTTCAGTGGCGATTTGGTCGAATACGAGGCCGGCGTTTACACCGGCGACGCCCAATTGGCCGAATGGCCTGCTACCTTGGATGCGCTGCGCGAGCTCAAGGCCGAGGCCATCGTGCCGGGACGAGGCGAAGCCATGAAAGGCAACGCCCAAGTCAACCAGTCACTCGATTACACCCGCCAATGGGTGCAAACCTTGTACCGCTGTGCCCAAGAGGCCGTGGCCCAAAAGATGGATCTGAAAGCGGCCATGGCGCACACCCGCAAGCAAATGGATCCGATCTTTGGGCACGTCTTCATTTATGAGCATTGCCTGCCCTTTGATGTCAGCCGTGCTTTTGACGAAGCCTCGGGCATCAAGCACCCGCGCATTTGGACCGCCGAGCGCGACATGGAGATGTGGGCCTCACTGCAGGCCTGAGCGAGCCTGAGCTGTCCGCGCAGGGCGGTCTTTGGGCGCTGCGTTGCGTCCGGTCGCAAATCAGCTGTCTTTGAGCAAGCGCAACCAGGCTTGGTGCATGTCTTGCAACTTCAGACGTGCGCGTTGGCGTTGCTCGGGGCTCATCAGGTCGTGCATGTGGCTGACGCCTTCACACAAGAAGCGAAGATTTTTGTCTTGGTGTTCGCGCAACTGGGCCACGGGTGGTTTCAGCATGCGCAGGTACATCTGGGTCAACCACAGCTGTGCGGTGGCCACATCGGGTTGCTCGGTGCTGATGCGCTGCAAGGTGTTGAGCACATCGCTGTGTCGGCGTTGCCGTTCTTGCCACGCAAGCTCAGGGTCATAGGGTGAGGTTTGCAGATGGCGCTGCAAAGCCCGCCTTTGCTCTGTGTCCAACAAGCCATAGTAATCTTGCAAATGATCCAAAGCTTTGTCCAAGCGCCGCTCCAGGCGCTGAGCCGCGGTGCCATCCAACCATTCTTTGCGCCACTTTTTATCGCTTTGGGTTTGTTCACGACGCATGTGAGCCAGCTGCTCGGGCTTCAATGACAAGGCCAACCGAGCCAGATGGCCACTGGCTTGTTGGGCCAATGCAGGCAGGCTTTGCAAGATGGACTCTTCGAATGAGCAGGCCTGGGCTGGGCTCAGGTCCTGCGTGGCCAACTCGGACAAGCCTTGAAATGAGCGGGCGATCATTGGCAGCTGGTTTTGGCGATGCCAGGCTTGCAAGGCCATCAACTCAGGCTTGATGGATTGCTTTTGAGCGCTGCTCAAATCCAGTTGACCATCCAGCCACCACTGCAATAAAAGCGGCGCTTGGTTGTAAGTGGTTTCCAAAAAGCTGCAACTGGCCAGCAACAAGGCCATGCTGGCCATCGAGCTGACAGCCATCAGCCGCAGGCTGCGTGCGAGCCAACTTTTTCCACGACGCTGAAGGATAATGCGCACAACCAGCAGGACGTACAACATGATGGCAATTGATGTGGTGGTGATGGCGGCGGGCAAAGGCACCCGCATGAAGAGCAGTATGCCCAAAGTTCTTCATCCATTGGCGGGCAGGGCTTTGGTGTGGCACGTGGCCCAGACCGCCTCAGCCCTGGGTGCGCGCCACCAAGTGTTTGTGACCGGCCATGGCGCCGAGCAGGTCGAAGCCCACTTGCGTCAGGCCCAGATCGGCCAAGCCCTTGGCTTTGCTCGCCAAGAACCGCAATTGGGCACCGGTCATGCCGTGATGCAGGCCATGCCTTTGTTGCCCGACGACGGCATGGTGTTGGTGCTCTCGGGGGACGTGCCCTTGACCACCCCGCACACCCTGGCTCGCTTGGCCCAAGCTTGCGATGGCCAGCGCTTGGCGCTGCTGACCGTGCGCCCACCCGACCCCACGGGCTATGGCCGGGTGGTGCGCGATGCACAGGGCAAGATCCAGGCCATCGTTGAGCAAAAAGATGCAACCGAGGCCCAAAAGGCCATCCCCGAGGTCTACAGTGGCATCATGGCAGCCCCCACGCGCCTGATGCGCAGCTGGCTGCAGCAACTGGACAACCGCAACGCACAGTCAGAGTACTACCTGACCGATGTGGTGTCCAAGGCCGTGGCCGCCGGCGTCGAGGTCCAGGCCATTGAAACCCAAGACTTGGCCGAAGTGGCCGGCGTCAACAGCCCGGCCCAGCTGGCCGAGCTCGAGCGCATCCACCAGCGCCGCCAAGCCGAGCTACTGATGGCGCAAGGCGTGCGCTTGCTCGACCCCGGCCGTTTTGACTTGCGCGGTGAGTTGGTCTGTGCCGCCGATGTCGAGATTGATGTCAATTGCGTGTTTGCCGGGCGAGTGGTGCTGGGTGAAGGCGTAAATGTGGGCGCTCACTGCGTTTTATCTGATTGCCAAATCGAAGCCGGCGCCCAGGTTTTGCCGTTCACCCACATCGAAGGGGGAGCCGTCGGTGTGAAGGTGGGCGCAGGTGCTCGCATTGGGCCTTATGCTCGGCTCAGACCAGGCACCGATCTGGGTCCGGATGTGCACATTGGCAATTTTGTCGAAGTCAAAAACAGCCGCATGGGCCCAGGATCCAAGGCCAACCACTTGGCCTATGTGGGTGACACGGTCATGGGCAGCGAAGTCAATTATGGGGCGGGGAGCATCACGGCCAATTACGATGGCGCCAACAAACACACCACCGTGATCGAAGACCAGGTTCATGTGGGCAGCAACAGCGTGCTGGTGGCACCGGTGCGATTGGGCCAGGGGGGTACCATCGCAGCGGGCTCAACCATCACCAAGGACACCCCGCCCAACCAACTGACGGTGGCCCGTGGCAAACAGCTCAGCCTGAGCAACTGGCAGCGCCCCACGCGTCAAAAGACCTGAAGGCGCCCCGTTCGGGCAGCCCCTTGGAATACCCTGATGACAATTGGGGTTTTGGGTCAAAAAATGGCAAGAGTGCATCCTTGTAGGAGTCTTGCTTGAAGCCGACCGATGTCGAAGATCCGCAGTATTTCCACCGTGTCATTGACTGCCAGTATGCGTGCCCTGCGCACACCCCTGTCCCCGAGTACATCCGTTTGATTGGCGAGCGGCGTTATGCCGATGCCTACATGATCAATTGGGTGTCCAACGTCTTTCCTGGTGTGTTGGGCCGCACCTGCGATCGCCCCTGTGAGCCCGCCTGCCGACGTGGCCGGGTCGAAGCCGGCACACCGCATCAGGCCGAACCGGTGGCCATTTGCAGGCTGAAACGGGTGGCCGCCGATCACAAAGGCGATGTTTCGAAGCGCATGCCCAAACCGGCCGCATCCAACGGCAAGCGCGTGGCTTGCGTCGGGGGTGGCCCGGCCTCGTTGACGGTGGCGCGCGACCTGGCGGTGGCCGGGTACCAGGTCACGGTGTTTGACGGCGAGGCCAAAGCGGGTGGCTTCATTCGCTCGCAGATTCCGCGTTTTCGCTTACCCGAGCAAGTCATTGACGAAGAGTGCCAGCAGGTCTTTGATTTGGGGGTGACCTTTGCTGCCAACAGCTACGTGGCCTCGATGAAGCAACTGCTCACGCAAGGGTACGACGCCATTTTTGTCGGTACCGGTGCGCCGCGCGGACGCGATCTGCCATTGCCGGGTCGTGCCGAGGCAGGCAAACAGGCCCACATCGGCATCGACTGGCTGGCCTCGGTGTCCTTTGGTCACATCCACAAAGTAGGGCGCCGCGTGATCGTGCTGGGCGGGGGCAACACCGCCATGGACTGCTGCCGCTCGGCCAAACGCCTGGGCGCTGACGACGTCAAGGTCGTGGTGCGCAGCGGCTTTGATGAGATGAAAGCCTCGCCCTGGGAAAAAGAAGATGCCATGCACGAGGGCATCCCCATTTTGAATTTCCATGTGCCCAAACGTTTTGTCATCGATGGCGATCGCCTGGTGGCCATGGCCTTTGAAATCGTGGCGCCGCGCTACGACGAGCAAGGTCGACGCCATCTGGATCCCACAGGAGAGCCCGAGGTCATCATCGAGTGTGACGAGGTGCTGATCGCCGTGGGCCAAGAAAACGCCTTTCCCTGGATCGAGACCGACATCGGCATTCGTTTTGACCAATGGGGCTTGCCGGTGCTGACCGCTGACACCTTTCAATCGAGCTTGCCTCAGGTGTTTTTTGGTGGCGATGCGGCCTTGGGACCCAAGAACATCATCACCGCCGTCGCCCAAGGCCACGAGGCCGCCATCTCGATTCACTTGCATTTACAGGGGCAAAGCGTCACCCAACGCCCTGCCCCGCACACCCACCTGTTGTCGCAAAAAATGGGCATCCACGAGTGGAGTTACGACAACGACGTGTCCAACGACGTGCGCTTCAAGGTGCCTTGGGCCAAGGCCGAAAAAGCCTTGGCCAGCATCAAAGTCGAAGTGGAGTTGGGCTTTGATGAGGCCACCGCCTTGAAAGAGGCCCAGCGTTGTCTCAATTGCGATGTGCAAACGGTGTTCAACCATCAGACATGCATCGAGTGCGATGCCTGCTTGGACATTTGCCCGATGGACTCGCTGACCATCACCGAGCCGGCCATCGAGTCGGACTTGCGAGGCCACCTCAGTGCGCCGGCCATGAACACCGATCAGGCCCTGTACGCCTCGGCCACACTGAAGTCTGGTCGCATCATGGTCAAAGACGAAGACGTTTGCCTGCATTGCGGGTTGTGCGCCGAGCGCTGCCCCACCGGTGCTTGGGACATGATGAAGTTCAGGTTTGACGCGCCCAAGGCCGCCAGCATGGAAACCGCCCCTTGAAGGGGCCACACACAAAGGGTGTCAGATGGGTATCGAGTCGGTCAATGAATTTGTGATCAAGTTTGCCAACGTCAATGGCTCGGGTTCGGCCTCGGCCAACGAGTTGTTTGCCAAGGCCATTTTGCGAATGGGTGTGCCGGTCAGTCCGCGCAACATTTTCCCAAGCAACATCCAAGGCCTGCCCACTTGGTACGAGGTGCGCGTCAGCGAGCAAGGCTGGCTGGGTCGGCGCGGCGGCATCGACATGATGGTGGCCATGAACCCCCAGACTTGGGCGGCCGATGTGGCCGAGCTCGAACCTGGCGGCTATTTGTTCTACGACTCGACGCGCCATGTGCAACCCGATCAATTGCGCACCGATGTCCAAGTCATCGGCATGCCGCTGACCGAAATCAGCAATGCCCACTATGCCGAACCCAGACAACGCCAATTGTTCAAAAACATCATCTATGTGGGCGCCCTGTCGCAACTGATGGGCGTGGACGAAAGCGTATTTGAAAAACTGTTTTCCGAACAGTACAAGGGCAAAGAAGCTTTGTTGAAGTCCAACATGCAAGCCTTGCGCATGGGGCGCGACTGGATCGATCAGCACCACCCTCAGCCCTTTGGTTTGCAAGTGCGTCGTGCCGACCGGGTGGGCGATCAAATCTTCACCGATGGCAACAGCGCTGCCGCCTTGGGCTGCGTCTATGGTGGCGCCACGGTGGCGGCTTGGTACCCCATCACACCGTCCTCGTCGGTGGCCGAGTCGTTTCAAAAGTATTGCGAAAAATTCCGGGTCGACGAGGCCACTGGCCAGCACCGCTATGCCATCGTGCAGGCCGAAGACGAGTTGGCCTCGATTGGCATCGTGGTGGGGGCCGGTTGGAATGGGGCCAGGGCCTTCACCGCCACTTCGGGGCCTGGCATCTCGCTCATGACCGAGTTCATCGGCTTGGCCTACTTTGCCGAAATACCCGTCACCTTGATCGATGTGCAGCGCGGCGGCCCATCGACGGGCATGCCCACTCGCACCCAACAGTCTGACATCTTGGCCTGTGCATGGGCCTCGCATGGTGACACCAAGCATGTCTTGTTGTTGCCCCAAGACCCCTATGAATGCTTCACCTTCAGCGCCCAGGCGCTGGACTTGGCCGATCGACTGCAAACCCCGATTTTTGTCATGACCGACTTGGACATCGGCATGAACCAGCGCTTGTGCCAGCCCTTTGACTGGGACGACAGCCGCAGCTACGACCGTGGCAAGGTGATGAGCGCACAAGAGTTAGAGGCGGGCCGTGACTTTGGACGCTACAAAGATGTCGATGGCGATGGTGTGCCTTGGCGCACTTTGCCTGGCACCCACCCCAGCAAGGGCAGTTATTTCACCCGTGGCACCACCCGAGACCCCTATGCCCGGTATTCAGAGCGTGGGCCAGACTACATCTACAACATGGAGCGCTTGATGCGTAAATTCCAGACCGCAGCCGGTTTGGTGCCACAACCGCTGGTGCGCCAAGCGCCCAAGCCAGCCCGCTGGGGCGTGATCTATTACGGTTCGACCACGCCGGCCATGGAAGAATCATTTGCCCAATTGGCCGACTTGGATTTGCACTTTGATGGCTTGCGCTTGCGCGCTTATCCATTCCCGCAGTCGGTCAAAGACTTCATCGACGCCCATGACAAGGTGTTGGTGGTCGAACAAAACCGAGACGGCCAGATGCGCACCTTGTTGATCCACGAGTTCGATCTGAACCCAGCCCATGTGCTGCCCGTGCTTCATTACGATGGCACCCCCATCACCGCCCGCTTCATCACTTCAGCCATCCAGGGCCATTTGGCCGCATTGGATGCACAGCTGCGCACCGCCGCTCCGGAGGCCCTATGACTTGGATCGCCAAACCCCAACTGCATCACCCCAGCCTGACCACCAACAAGGTGGGCTACACCCGACGCGATTACGAGGGGCGCATCTCGACCCTGTGCGCGGGTTGTGGCCACGACTCGATCTCGGCGGCCATCATCCAGGCCTGTTTTGAGCTGGACATCGAACCGCACCGGGTGGCCAAGCTCTCGGGCATTGGTTGCAGCTCTAAAACCCCCGATTATTTTTTGGGGGCCTCGCATGGTTTCAACACCGTGCATGGCCGCATGCCCTCGGTGTTGACCGGGGCCAACTTGGCCAACAAAGATTTGATTTACTTGGGCGTGTCGGGCGATGGGGATTCGGCCTCGATTGGCTTGGGGCAATTTGCCAACGCCATGCGCCGTGGCGTTCGCATGGCCTACATCGTCGAAAACAACGGGGTCTACGGCTTGACCAAGGGACAGTTCTCGGCCACGGCAGACCGAGGATCCAAAAGCAAAAAAGGGGCGGTCAACAACGACAACCCGATCGACCTGGTGGGCATGGCGTTGCAGTTGGGCGCGACCTATGTGGCACGCAGTTTTTCGGGTGACAAGGCCCAACTGGTGCCTCTGATCAAGGGTGCATTGGCGCACGGTGGCGCGGCTTTCATTGACGTCATCAGCCCTTGCGTGACCTTCAACAACCATGGTGGATCGACCAAAAGTTATGACTTTGTGCGCCAACACAACAGCCAGGTCAGTCGGGTCGAGTTTTTCCCAACCAAACCGGTTCAGCACGGCGTGGTGCCGCAACACGCAGAGATCACGGTCGACTACCCTGAAGGATCGGTGGTCGATGTGCAACAACACGATGGCAGTGTGTTGCGACTGCGCAAATTGGCCGATGCGTACGACATCACCCGCCGCTACGATGCCTTGAGCTACATGAACGAGCGCCACGAGCACGGTGAAATCGTCACCGGTTTGCTCTACCTCGACCCTTTGGCGGCCGACTTGCACATGGCCCTGAACACGGTGGATCAACCCTTGAACACCTTGGGCCACACCCAACTCAGCCCGGGTAGCCGAATGCTGGACAAAATCAACAGTTCACTCAGGTGAACACAGGAGGGCGCCATGAGCGATCGCATGGTTTCCAAATCCATGTCGGGGAGACGAATCCTCAGCATGTTGCCGCATCGCAGCGTATGGGAAGCGGCCAGTGTCATGAGTCAAACCAACAGCAGCAGCGTGTTGGTGCTGGATGCCGACCATCAACTGTTGGGCATATTGACCGAGCGTGACATGATCACCCGGGTCTTGGTCAAAGCCCTGGACCCCAAAGCCACGCCCGTATCGGCGGTGATGACCCGCAATCCCATGTGTGTGAGGCCCGACACCACGGTGTCGCAAGCGATCTTGTTGATGATCGAGCGCGGCTTCAGGCATGTGCCCGTCGTGGCCCACGATGGTCGCATCTTGGGTGTGTTTTCATCGCGCGAGGCCATGCCGCGTGAAATCGATGCCGCCATGACCATGGCCCAGTTTCACCAACAAATCCACGACACCCGGGCTTGAGCGGCTGTCTTGGCCAAGGCCAACCCAGAGCGCGACTCTTTCACTTGATGGACAACTTGATTTGGGCTTGTTT
>CAWUNN010000035.1:0-10814 GCA_963923185.1 uncultured Limnohabitans sp.
GATCGTCGGCAGCGTCAGATGTGTATAAGAGACAGTTTCGAGGCAGCGGCACGCGACGGTTTCAAAGCGGTCGAGTTTTTGTTCCCGTATGACCATGACATGCCCGTGCTGGCCCAATTGCTGCGTGAACATGGCTTGAAACAAGTGCTGTTCAATGCGCCCCCAGGCGGCACCAATCGCGAAAGCATCGCAGCCGCTTGGCAACAAGTCACCCGTGGCATTGCCATCTTGCCCGAGCGACAAGCCGAGTTTCGCCAAGGTTTTGAGTTGGCATTGCGTTATGCCGACGCCCTGGATTGTCCGCGCATCCATGTCATGGCTGGCTTGATTCCTGAGTCCATGCGGCCAGTGGCCCAAGGACCGCTGGCCTTGCAAACCAGCAGCGACATGGCGGCCATGCCTGGGGTGTTGCGCGACACTTACTTGGCCAACTTGCGTTGGGCCGCGCAGCAAGCCGCCCTGAGTGGTCGAGATGTGTTGATCGAGCCCATCAACACCCGCGACATCCCGCACTTCTTCTTGAATCGACAAGCGCATGCGCACGCCATCATCGAAGAAGTGGGGGCCAGCAACCTGAAGGTGCAAATGGATTTGTACCACTGCCAAATTGTCGAGGGCGATGTGGCCAGCAAAATTGCCGCTTACTTGCCCACCGGCCGCGTGGGGCATTTTCAGATCGCCGGGGTGCCACAGCGCCATGAACCCGACATGGGCGAATTGCACCACCCACACCTGTTTGAGGTCATCGACCAAGTCAGTGCCAGTTGTGGCTGGCAAGGCCACATTGGCTGCGAATACCGCCCTTTGAAAGGCGGACAACCAGGGGGCACCTCCAGCGGATTGGGATGGTTGCGTCATCTGCAAGCTTGAATACACACACGGATCACCACTGTCGCTGAACACAGGAACCGATTCACATGAACCCCAATTTGCTCTTGCTGGCTTTGGCACAAGGCCTGTTTTTGACCAACAACATCATTTTCATCGCCATCAACGGCTTGGTCGGTTTGTCCATGGCGCCACTGGGTTGGATGGCCACTTTGCCCGTCATGGGCTATGTGTTGGGTGGGGCGGCCAGCACCGGCCTGGTGGCCCGCACCCAAGAGCGCCATGGCCGCAAACGCTCGTTTCAAATTGGCTTGCTGGTGGGGTTTTTGTCATGTGCCCTGAGCGCACTGGCAGCGATCACGCACCAATTTTGGGGTCTGGTGGCGGCCACCTTCATCGCGGGTTACTACAACGCCAACGCCCAGTTGTACCGCTTTGCTGCGGCCGAGCTGGCACCGGCCTCCAAAGAAAAGGCCGTTTCTTGGGTGTTGGCTGGGGGTTTGTTTGGTGCCGTCATGGGGCCGTACATCGCCACCCACACCAAAAATTTACTGGATACCCCTTTCGCTGGGGCGTATCTCACGCTTTGCCTGGTTGCGTTGGTGTCTTTGGGTGTGATTTCGTGCATTCAGTTTCCGCCGCTGCCACCGAAACAGTCGACGCCCGATCAAGGACGACCCATGTCGGTGATCATGCGCCAGCCATTGTTCGTGGTCTCGGCCCTGGCCGCATCGCTGAGTTACGGCATCATGAATCTGTTGATGGCGGCCACCCCATTGGCCATGCAGGTCTGTGGACTTGATTTCAAAAGCACCGCGTTGGTGTTGCAGTGGCATGTGATCGGCATGTTTGCTCCTGGTTTTGTCACGGGCAATCTGATCAAGAAATTTGGGGTGCTGCGCATCATGGGCACCGGGGTGCTGCTCAACTTGATTTGCATTGCCGTGGCCCTGTCGGGCGTTGAAGTCACAGAATTTTTGATTTCATCATTTCTGTTGGGCATCGGCTGGAACTTCGTGTTCACGGGTTCGACCACTTTGTCGTTGCAAGCCTATCGACCCGAAGAAAAAGACCGTGCTCAAGGGGCCATCAATTTCTGCGTGTTTGCCACCATGGCGGTGAGCTCTTTTTCTTCAGGGGCTTTGCTCACCACGCAGGGTTGGGCCCTGTTGAACTTGGGTTCTGTGGTGCCTGTGGGCGTGATTGCCATCGCGCTCATTTGGACGGTGCTGCGCATGCCCATCGCGCCAAAACCGTGAGCGCTGCGGTTTCGCTTCGCAGCACGGCCGAGCCCAATGACACCGGTGCATAGCCAGCTTGGGTCAAGGCTTGTTCTTCGGCGGGGCTCCACCCGCCTTCTGGCCCCAAAGCGGCACACAAAGCCTGAGTGACTGGCAAAAACAAGTCTGTCGCAGGTTTGGATTCAGGGGTCAGACTCAAGCGCATGCGAAATGTCTCAGGATCGCGCTCTGTATCCAGCCACTCGCGCAAGCCTTGAACGGGTTCAATGCGAGGCAGCAGGTCGCGCCCAGATTGTTCGCATGCGGCCGCTGCAATCGCTTGCCAATGGGCCACTCGACGAGCCGCCCGTTCGCCTTGCAGGCGCAGCACGGTGCGCTCAGTCAGCAAAGGCACCAAGCGTGTCACGCCCAGCTCGGTGGCTTTCTCCACCAACCAATCCATGCGTTCATTGGCAGGCATGCCCACGGCCAAGGTGACGACCCGCTCGGGCACGGCTTGCAAGGGTCGAGCAGACGTTGCGCGGGCCTGGACCTCTTGGCGCCCCATGGACACCACTTCGGCTTGATAAGCGCCCCCTTGTCCATCAAACAAGCTCAGGGCGTCACCAGGCTGCAACCTCAGCACCTGGACATGGCGCGCTGCCGCTGGGGGCAAGGCAAAAGCCGCATTCAAGGTGATGGGCGTGGGGCAATACAGGCGGGCCATGTCTCAGACTCGGCCATAGGCAAATCCCACCTGGGCCGTGGTGCCTTCGATTTGGTCGATCAGTCGCAACAATGGCGTCAATTCACGGTAGCGGGTCGCGGTCGAGCGAATGTAGCCGATGAACCGGGGTGCATCGGCCAGGTATTTGGGTTTGCCATCGCGCAGCGTCAAACGCGCAAAAATGCCAGCCACTTTCAAGTGGCGTTGCAATCCCATCCATTCGACTGCTCGGTAAAAAGAGCCAAAGTCTTGCGACCAGCCTTCAAAGTCGAGCAACCCCGCTTTGCGGGCCCGCTCCCAATAGCGCACGCTGACATCGATCACCAGTTCTTCGTCCCAGCTGGCAAAGGCGTCGCGCATCAGGCTGGCGATGTCGTAGGTCACGGGGCCATACAAAGCGTCTTGAAAATCCAGCACACCCAATGGGCCTTGGCCATCGTCGGCCACCATCAGGTTGCGCGGCATGAAATCACGGTGCACATAGACCTGGGGGGCTGCCAGATTGCGCTTGACAATCAGGTCGAAGCTGCTTTGCAGCACGTTCAGTTGGGCATCGTCCAGGTTCACTGCACGATGACGTGCCACGTACCACTCAGGAAACAGCCCCAGCTCGCGTCGCAAAACGGCTTCGTCATACGAGGGTAAGACATGGGCTTGGCTGGCCGACTGCCAAGGCAACAACACGTCAAGTGCCTGTTTGAACCAAGGCAGATTGGCGGTGCCAGCGTCAACGTCCATGCTTTGCATCATGGTGCGTTGGCCCAAATCGGTCAGCAACATGAATCCTTGGGGCTCATCCCACTTCAGTATTCGTGGTGCATTCAAGCCTGCTTGGGCCATCAAATGGGCCACCTTGACGAATGCTTGGCAATCTTCTTTGTCCGGCGGGGCGTCCATCACCACCAAGGTTCGGGCATGGGCATCAATGCGAAAATAGCGCCTGAAGCTGGCATCCGCAGAGGCCAGCCTGACGCTTTCAGGCTGAATGTCAAATGGCGATGTCAGATCCTGCAACCAAAGGGCAAAAGCTGCTGCCCGCTCTGGGTCTTGCCAACCCAGATTGGCCACATAGGTAGGGATGTGAGGGCTCATGGATAATGGATTGTAATGACGACCTGCCTGCTTGCATGCCCCATTTGACTGGCTATTTTTTGGCTTTCTGGCGTTCTGACCCTGTGGGGGCCAGTGGGGTGGGCATGTCTTCTTTCGACGGTCAGCGCAGGCTGGTTCATGGCTTGCTGGCGCTGGGTCTTGCCAGTACACAGGCGGTGTTTGCCCAAACGCTGAACGATCCTTTGGGGCTGCGCAGCAGCAGTACCTTGCAAGAAAGGTTCACCTCAGAGCAGCGATCCCAGCGCGCCACTCTGATCGAGGCCGACGCGATCAGTGGGGTGCCAGACATTGAATTGCATTTGATGGGTCGTGCCAGTTTGCGTCGTGCCGATACCCGAATTCAAGCCGATCGCCTGGATTACGACATGGTTCAAGATCGTGTGCAAGCCCAAGGTGGGGTCAAAGTCGACCGGGGTGGTAATTTGTTTGAAGGCACTTCACTTGATTTGCGTGTGGATGCCTTCAGTGGCCATTTTTTAGATACTCAGTACCGTTTCATCAAGGGGGGTGGCTATGGACAGGCCACGCGTTTGGAATTCATTGATGACCAGCGCATCCGAGCACAAGAGGCCACCTACACCACTTGCACGGCCAAGCCCGGCCCGGGATGGATGCCCGAGTGGATCGTCAAAGCCACGCAACTGGACTTGAACAACGAGGGCAATGAAGCCCGCGCCAAAGGGGCCTCGTTGCGGTTCAAAGACATCACGGTGCCTGTGCCTGAAATCACTTTCCCGATGACCGATGCGCGCAAGTCTGGGTTGTTGCCACCTCTGATCGGGGTCGATAGCGTCAACGGCTTGACTTACATCCAGCCTTATTACTGGAATCTCGCGCCCAACCGAGATGCGACGCTGACCACCAGTGTGTACGCTCGTCGAGGCGCAGGCTTCAGCGGGGAGTTCAGGTACCTCGAGCGCTTGATGCCCGACACCCGGGGTGAGATTCGCATGAATTATTTGCCCGATGATCAATTGCGAGGCGGGCAGCGTTGGTCCTATTCTCAGCAGCACACCAACACCATGAATTGGGGTGACCACGACTTGCGGTTCAATTTGAATTTGAACCGGGTCAGCGATGACAACTACTGGAAAGATTTCCCGTTCTCTGGCGGCAACCTCAGCCAACGGGTGTTGCCTGCCGACTTCAGCTTGACCAGTGTGCGCGGCGATTGGACGACCACATTGCGCAGTTTGAAGTGGCAGACCATCCAAGATGTCAATGCGCCCATCACGCCTGCCTACGATCGCAGCCCCCAAATCGTGGTCAAATTTGCCCGTTCTTGGGGTGACTTTGACTTGGGCTGGAACAATGATTTGACCAGTTTCACTGCCGATCGCATGCAAACTTGTTTGGCGTCTCGCAGCAACGCAGCCAGCACCAGCGTCACCGATTGTCAGCCCAATGCCAATCGCTTGGTCAGTCAGTTTTTCGTGGGGCGGCCCTGGCAAGATGGATGGTTGACTTTGACCCCTAAAGTCATGGTCACCGCACGTCAGTACCAATACGACGGCAATGCGGTCGGACGCGACGGCACGGCCTATTCGCAATCGGTGGCCATACCGACCATCAGCCTTGATGCCATTGGCCGATTTGAGCGCAACACCACTTTCCAAGGGCGTGACTGGATTCAGACCCTTGAGCCAAGGGTGTTTTTTGTCAACACACCCTACAAAAACCAGTCGATTTTTCCCGTTTATGACACGGCCCGATATGACTACAACTTTGCCACGGTCTTCACTGAAAATGTGTACTCGGGCCATGACCGCTTGGCAGACAACCGGTCGATCACCTTGGGCGCCACCTCCAGGTTCATCGACCCGACCACCGGAGGTGAAAGCGCTCGCTTTGGCGTGGCCCAAATCTTGCGCCTGAAAGACCAAAAGGTGTTGTTGCCAGGTGAAGTGCCCCTGAATGACCGCTTCAGTGATACTTTGGTGGGGGCCACCGTCAATATGGACTCGAAGTGGTTGATCGACACCACGGTGCAGTACAACGCCAAAACCAACTCTTCTGAGCGATCGGTGTTTGGGGTCCGCTACAACCCGACCCCTTATCGGTTGCTGAACGTTTCTTTCAGGAATGAATCGCTTTACCAAAGCCGCCTGATTGATCTGGCTTGGCAATGGCCTTTGAACGACCTGTGGGGCGACCGCGGCACAGCCTTGGGACCTGGCATGGGCCAAGGTGAGGGTCGATGGTTCACGGTGGCGCGCTTGAATTACAACCTGGACGAGAGTCAATTGGTCGATGCCTTGATGGGCTTCGAGTACGATGCCGGTTGCTGGTTGGGCCGGGTGGTCCTGCAACAGCAGCAAATTGGGGCATCGATCAACACCCGCCGGATCATGTTCCAATTGGAATTTTCTGGTTTTGGACGAGTGGGCGCCAACCCCTTGCAACAACTGCAAACGCAAATTCCGCGCTATCAGATGTTGCGAGACAATCGGCTCATGGCTCCCAGCCGGTTTGGCTTGTACGATTGAACACATGCGCTTGACTCATCTTTCATTTTTGCGAACCCTGATGGCAGCCAGTCTGCTGACTTGGATGGCCAGCTTGGCATGGGGGCAGTCTTTGCGTCCAGTCCAGGCGGCAGCGCCCAGCCGTGGAGGTTTGAGTGTGCCCGCTGATTTGTTGGTCACACCAGATCGATCGGCCGATTTCATCGTGGCGCTGGTCGACAACGAGCCCATCACCAATCACGATGTCCGCATGATGGTGCAACGCATGAGTGACCAAATCAGGCAGTCTGGTCGACCTCTGCCCCCTTCAGATGGCCTCAAGAGTGAAGCCCTCGAGATGTTGATTTACGAGCGAAGTCAGTTGCAATGGGCCAAAGAACAAAACATCCGAATTGCCGATGATGAGCTCAAGTCCATGGCGGAATCTTTGGCCAATCGCAACAAATTGACTTTAGATGAGTTTTACCAAGCCTTAGAGCGTCAAGGGGTCACTCGAAAGCGGTTTTTAGAAAACATGCGTGAGCAACAGGTCTTGCAGCGTTTGCGCGATCGAGATGTTCCCGCACGAATCAAAATCACAGAACCCGAAATTGACCGTGTCATCGCCCAGCAAAAAGCGGCTTTGTCGCAAAGCGCCATGATCGAGTTGGCACAAATATTGATTGCCTTGCCAGAAGGGGCAACCCCAGAGCAAGTGGCACAAGCCGAGCAAAAAGCACAACAGCTGCGACAACAAATGGAGCAAGGGGCAGATTTTCAAGAGCTGACCCGCACGCACTCGGATGCCTCTGATCGCAATTTGGGTGGCAGCTTGGGGTTGCGCCCAAGCGATCGTTACCCAGAGCTGTTCATCCAAGCGACGCGCAATCTGGCGGTGGGTGCAGTGGCCGGACCGATTCGCTCAGGAGCAGGCATCCATTTGCTCAAAGTGATCCAGCGCAAAGACGCCAGCCAGTTGACCATGCCTCAAACGCATGCTCGGCATATTTTGCTGAAACCTGGTGGCAACCTCAGTCCAGGTGCTGCGCGCAGTCAACTCAATGACTTGCGGCAACAAATTGAGCAGGGCAAAGCCAGCTTTGAGGAGGTCGCGCGCCAGTATTCGCAAGATGGCAGTGCCAGTCAAGGTGGCGATTTGGGCTGGGCGGCGCCTGGCTACTTTGTGCCTGAATTTGAACAGGTCATGAACGAGCTCAAGGACAACGAGATCTCTGAACCGGTGGTCAGCCGCTTTGGCGTGCACATGATTCAAGTGTTGGGGCGGCGTGAAGTGGCCATGTCTGCTTCACAAGAGCGAGATTACGCCCGCAACGTGTTGCGCGAAGGCAAATTCGATGAAACGCTGGACACTTGGGCTCGAGAAGTGCGCGGTAAAGCCTACATTGAATACCGAGAGCCGCCCCAGTGAAGCACGTCGCGCGCAAGCGCTTTGGGCAACATTTTTTAACCGATCCTTCGGTCATTGACGCCATCGTCAGACACATCGAACCGCGTCCCGGACAAGCCATGGTCGAAATTGGACCTGGTCTGGCCGCGCTCACTCAACCCTTGGTCGAGCGGCTGGGGCATATGACCGTGATTGAACTGGACCGTGATTTGGCGCAACGTTTGCGCGCGCATCCGCAGTTGAATGTGATTGAGGCCGACGTGCTCAAGGTCGATTTTTCTAGACTGGCTGATTGGCCGCCGGCCGCGTTGTGGCGCGTGGTGGGCAATTTGCCCTACAACATCTCGACCCCCATCCTTTTTCATCTGATGGGCTATGCGGACCATGTGCAAGATCAACATTTCATGTTGCAAAAAGAAGTGATCGAGCGCATGGTGGCGCAACCCGCCACCGCCGCCTATGGGCGCCTCAGTGTCATGTTGCAATGGCGGTACGACATGGAAAACCTGCTTCACATTGGCCCCGAGGCCTTTGATCCGCCCCCGCGTGTGGACAGCGCCATCGTGCGCATGGTCCCCAAAAGCCAGCCATTGGCCTTGAACCCCAGCGTGCTTTCAGAGTTGGTGCAAGTGGCGTTCAGCCAGAGACGCAAGTTGTTGCGCCACACCTTGGGGGTGTGGTTGCAACAAAAGGGGTTGAACCTGGAGTTTGACTTGCACAGGCGGGCAGAAGAAGTGCCCGCACCAGCTTACTGGCAATTGGCTCAGTTGGTGGTGAGCCAATAACCTGCGTTGAAGGGGCTGCTCATGCGCAGCGCCATGGGCGAAATGTCCACCAGTTTGTCGGTGGGCATTTTTTCCACTTCGGCCACTTCGATGCCCAAGGTCTCAGGCGATAGGGCTCTTTCACCTTCAGCCATGGGCGCACGCGCCACGGAGAATGAGTAAAAGCAACGGAAGGACACCTTGCGGTCAGACCAGTAGTCGGCGATTTCTCGGAACACATCCAAGAGTTGCTCGCGTGCCTCTTTGTCAAATTTGGCGTGTGCTGGCAGGTGTTCCAAGACCAAAATGAATCCAGGTTGCGGTCCAGATTTGTACAGAGGATCGGTCATGCCGTCGTACAGTGAGTCAAAATTTTTGCTCGAATTGGCCGACAACATGAATTGCTGGGTGATGGTGTCCAGCACGTCTTGCTTGCTCAGGGATTGAGACAAATTGGCGTACAAAAAGTGATGGCCCAGCTGCTGGGCGGCCTCTTGCAAATCGGCCACTCGGTGGGCGCGAATCGACTGAACAATGTTGGTTTTGATGTGACGAAGCGGGTTGTCCATCTTCGTGGCTTCCTTGTGGTGGTCTGAAACGCTGCAAAAAAAGTGGGTGGTGGGGCCTGTCAATGTTGCAAAGCAACATTTTGAATGGCTTTCGGGTTAACCCGAAACTACACCCAGGCCGTAGTGTGAAGGAAAAGTCATGAAAATGCAAGTCACTCGGATGAACGACCCCCTGTGACAGGTCAACATTGATGCATGCTAAAACATGCGAAATAAGCTTGTTTTAGCAATTTAATCAAATACTTAGTATTAAATTATCATCAGTCTGTTAAGGCTTGATTCAGCGGCTGTTGTTGGCGTCCACCACGGTCAATGCCGTCATGTTGACGATGCGACGAACGGTGGTGCTGGCGGTCAAGATGTGCACGGGTTTGGCTGCACCCAGCAACACCGGGCCAATGGCGATGTTGCCGCCGGCTGCGGTTTTCAGCAGGTTGTACGAGATGTTGGCCGCATCCAGATTGGGCAGCACCAACAGGTTGGCTTCGCCACTCAAGGTGCTGCGGGGCATGATGTTGCGCAAGGCGGCCGAATCCAGGGCCACATCGCCATGCATTTCGCCATCGATTTCCAGCCAAGGCGCGCGCTGTTGGACCAAGGCCAGGGTCTCGCGCATTTTCAAGGCGGTGGGCAGGTTGCTGCTGCCAAAGTTGGAGTGTGACAGCAAGGCCGCCTTGGGGCGGATGCCAAAACGCAGCATCTCCTCGGCCGCCATCACGGTGATCTCGGCCAGTTGCTCGGCGCTGGGGTCGTAGTTCAGGTGAGTGTCGACCAAAAACACCTGGCGATCGGGCAGCAGCAGACCGTTCATGCAAGCATAGGTGCTGACCCCTGTGCGGTGGCCAATCACTTGATCGACGTATTGAAGGTGCACCGTGGGGGTGCTCCAGGTGCCGCAAATCAGGCCGTCGACATCGCCTTTGTGCAACAACATGGTGCCAATCAGCGACAAACGACGGCGCATGTCGATCTTGGCCAAGGTCTCGGTCACACCCTTGCGCTCGGTCATGCGGTGGTAGGTTTGCCAGAAATCACGGTAGCGATCGTCTTGCTCGACATTGACCACCTGATAGTCCACACCCTCGACCATGCGCAGGCCAAATTTTTCGATGCGCTTGGCAATCACGTCAGGGCGTCCGATCAGGGTGGGCACAGCCAGGCCTTCATCGACCACGATTTGAGCCGCTCGCAACACCCGCTCTTCTTCACCCTCGGCGTAGGCCACACGCTTTTTGGAAGCCTTTTTGGCAGCGGCATAGATCGGCTTCATGATGCTGCCAGAAGCATAGACAAAGCCTTCCAGGCGTTGGCGATAAGCATCCATGTCAGCAATCGGCCGCTGCGCCACGCCAGAGTCGGCTGCAGCTTGGGCGACCGCCATGGCGATCTTGATCATCAGCCTGGGGTCAAAGGGTTTGGGAATCAGGTATTCGGGGCCAAATGCCAGGTTTTCACCCGAGTAAGCAGCGGCCACCACTTCGCTTTGTTCGGCCTGTGCCAATTCTGCAATCGCATGCACGGCCGCGATTTCCATCTCGGTGTTGATGGTCGATGCACCCGCATCCAAAGCGCCCCTGAAGATGTAGGGGAAACACAGCACGTTGTTGACCTGATTGGGGTAATCGCTGCGGCCGGTGGCCATGACCACATCGTCGCGCACTTTCCGAACCTCTTCAGGCAAGATTTCAGGCGTCGGGTTGGCCAAAGCCAAGATCAAAGGCCGGGGGGCCATCATTTTGAC
>CAWUNN010000036.1:0-10618 GCA_963923185.1 uncultured Limnohabitans sp.
CAAACACCACAATGATGATGTCCACGCCCATCATGGGGCTGACCTGGTAAATGGGGGCCGCCATCACGCCGGCCAAAGCGGCCAAGCCCACGCCAAAGCCGTAGGTGAGGGTGATCATTCGGGGCACGTTGATGCCAAAGGCTTGTACCAAAGATGGGTTTTCGGTGGCGGCACGCAGATAAGCCCCGAGCTTGGTTCGCTCAATCACGTACCAAGTGCTCAGGCAGATCACCAAAGAGGCCACGATCACCCAGGCTCGGTATTTGGGTAAAAACATGAAGCCCAAATTGAAGACGCCTTGAAACTCTGCAGGCCCCGAGTAAGGCATGCCAGAGGCGCCGTACTGGTGCCTGAAGACACCTTGGATGATCAGTGCCAATCCAAAGGTCAGCAGCAAACCATACAGGTGGTCCAGTTTGTACAAACGCACCAGCATGGTTCGCTCGATGACCACCCCAGTGGCGCCGACCAAAATGGGGGCTGCAATCAGCGACATCCAATAATTGAGTCCCAGCCATTGCAGGCCCAGGTAGGCCACGAATGCGCCCAGCATGTACTGTGCGCCGTGTGAGAAGTTGATGATGTTGAGCAAACCAAAAATCACCGCCAGTCCCAATGACAACAAGGCGTAAAAAGAGCCGTTGATCAGCCCGATGAGCAATTGCCCAAACAGGGCTTGAGAAGGGATACCGAAAATTTCCATGGCGGTGAGACAGACTTACTTCTTGATCAGCGGGCAATCGCCCTCGTTCAACGGACGGAAGGCTTGGTCAGCGGGAATGGTGTAACGCAATTTGTAGTAATCCCACGGGCCTTTGGACTCGGATGGTTTTTTGACTTCAAACAGGTACGCATTGTGCAGCTTGCGACCATCTTGGCGAATCACACCCTTGCCAAACAAAGGATCGTCGGTCGGCAACTCTTTCATTTTGGCCGTGACCTTGGTGCCATCGTCGGTTTTGGCCGCGTCGATGGCCTTGAGGTAGTGCAAGACCACGCCATACACGCCCGCTTGGTCCATGGAAGGATATTTGCCACCATTGGCTGCAGCAAAGCGCTTGGACCAAGCGCGAGTCTGATCATTCAAGTCCCAATAAAAGGTCTCGGTCAGAATCAGACCTTGAGCGGTTTGCAACCCCAGCGAGTGAATGTCTGAGATGAACACCAGCAAGCCAGCCAAATTCTGACCACCTTTGGTGATGCCAAACTCAGAGGCCTGCTTGATCGAGTTGATGGTGTCGCCTCCCGCATTGGCCAAGCCAATGATCTTGGCCTTAGAGGCCTGAGCTTGCAACAAGAAAGAAGAGAAATCTTGTGTGGCCAGGGGGTGGCGCACACGGCCCAGCACCTTGCCACCGTTTTTCACGATCACCGCCTCGGTGTCACGCTCTAAGGCGTGACCAAAGGCGTAATCGGCGGTCAGAAAGAACCAGCTGTCGCCACCTGTTTGCACCACCGCCTTGCCCGTGCCGTTGGCCAACATCCAGGTGTCGTACAACCAATGGATGGTGTTGGGCGTGCAAGCCTTGCCGGTCAAGTCGACCGTGGCGGCCCCAGTGTTGAGATGGATCTTGCCTTTTTCTTTGGCCACTTGGTTGACGGCCAAGGCCACCGAAGAGGTGGGCACATCGACGATGGCGTCGACTTGATCGGCATCGAACCATTTGCGTGCGATGTTAGAGCCCACGTCAGGCTTGTTTTGATGGTCGGCCCCCACCACTTCGATTTTGAGTTTGCTGCCTGTGGCCTTGACGTAGTCTTCGGCAGCAGCTTTGGCAGCCCACAAAGAACCAGGGCCACCGATGTCAGCGTACACACCAGACATGTCGTTGAGCACGCCAATTTTGACCACGTTGTCAGACACCTGCGCTTGAGCAACGGTGCCTGTCAGACACAAGGCTGCGGCCAGAGCAATCAGTTTGCGTTTCATGTTGAGCTGTCTCCTGAAAATAAAGGTTCAAACACCTAAAAACTCGTGCAACATGCCCATGCGATCTTTCAGTTGATCGCGGGCAAAGGTCTCGACCATGCGGCCATGTTCCATCACATAAAACCGATCCGCCAGGGGTGCGGCAAAACGGAAGTTTTGCTCGACCATGATGATGGTGAATCCTTTGGCCTTCAAGGTGGTGATCATGCGCGCCAGGGTTTGCACGATGACCGGTGCCAGACCTTCGGAGATTTCATCCAACAGCAACAAGCGAGCGCCGGTGCGCAAAATGCGCGCCACGGCCAACATTTGCTGCTCACCCCCTGACAGGCGCGTGCCAGGGCTGTGGCGACGCTCGAGCAAGTTGGGAAACATCTCGTAAATCTCATCCAGCGACATCCCGCCGTCTTTCAGGGCGGGGGGCAACATCAGGTTTTCTTCACAGCTCAGACTGGCAAAAATGCCACGCTCTTCGGGGCAGTAGCCGATGCCGGTTTGGGCGACTTGGTGGGGCGCCCAACGCACCGTCTCTTGGCCCTGAATCTCGATCGAACCCGTGCGTCTGCCCACCAAGCCCATGATGGACTTGATGGTGGTGGTGCGTCCTGCTCCGTTGCGGCCGAGCAGGGTGACCACCTCGCCCTCGTTGACGTGCATGTCCACACCGTGCAAGATGTGCGACTCGCCGTAATAGGCGTGCAAATCACGCACGCGCAACAACTCAGCCATGGGCACCCTCCAACTCGGTTTGGGCGCTGCCCATGTAGGCTTCTAGCACTTGTGGGTCGGTCGACACCTTGGCATAAGGCCCTTCGGCGATGACTTGGCCGCGCTGCAACACGCTGATGGTGTCGGCAATGCTAGAGACCACATTCATGTTGTGTTCAACCATCAAAATGGTGCGGTTTGCACTGACTTTTTTGATCAACTGAGTCACCCGGTCCACGTCTTCATGTCCCATGCCTTGGGTGGGCTCGTCCAGCAGCATCAACTCGGGCTCGGTGGCCAAGGTGGTGGCGATCTCCAGGGCGCGTTTGCGTCCATAGGCCAACTCAACGGCCAACGTCGAGGCAAAGTCAGCCAAGCCAACGGTGTCGAGCAAATCCATGGCGCGCTCATTGAGTTGATTCAAAATCTGCTCAGAGCGCCAAAACTGCATCGACATGCCGGTCGAGCGTTGCAAAGCAATTCGGACATTTTCCAAGACACTCAGGTGTGGAAAAGTGGCCGAGATCTGAAACGAGCGAACAATGCCACGTCGCGCCGTTTGAGCGGGTTTTTCATGGGTGATGTCCACGCCATTGAACACGATTTGACCACTGGAGGGGGGTAAGAACTTGGTCAGCAGGTTGAAAAAGGTGGTTTTGCCTGCACCGTTGGGGCCGATCAAGGCATGGATGTCGCCACGTCGCACCTGCAGCGACACGCCATTGACTGCCACAAAACCCTTGAATTCTTTGACCAATTGGTGGGTTTGCAAAATGATGTTGTCGGCCATGAGTTTGCGGTTTTCTTGAATTCAGTCAGAATACCATGTCGCTCGTTGCACTCCGGTAAGGGTTGACTCTGATTTCCCTTCGAGTCACTGGGACATCTGAGCGGTCTGGCAGGCCTAAAATGCTGTCAACCGATGTCTTTGGATCAGCGTTGTAGAAGCAACCCAACACCTTTTCAGGGGAATGACCATGAAACTCCAACTCACCAAAGTCTTGCGCACGACCTTGCTGGCCTGTGCCGTAATGGGCATGGGCATGAGCCAAGCTCAGGCTTGGGGTCACCACGGTGGTTACTACCACGGGGGTTACCGAGGTGGCTGGGTGGCGCCCGCATTTGTCGGCGGAGCCGTATTGGGGGCGGCATTGGCAGCGCCCGCTTACGGTTACCCTGCTTACACCTATCCGGTGGTCAACCCGGCTGCGATTTACCCGTCGGTGGTCCCCGCATATCCGGCCGTGGCCCCAGGCTATGCGGCGCCGGCCGTGCAGCCCACGGGCTATTTTTGCCCCACCACGCGTCAGTTCTATCCCAATGTGCCCACTTGCAACGTGCCTTGGCAGTTGATCTGACCTGACACTTTGAGATCCCCATGGGGTGGGGTTTACAAGGTCACTCGCTCGCGTTGTCCACTGCGGTTGGAGTAACGCACCGTTCCACCCAATTTTTCGGTTTCAATGGTGACCGTCCGCTCGCCATACACCCGCTTTTTCAGCCAGGCCAACTCGTCTGACAAGGTGGGCCCACTGGTCAAGGTTTTGTGCCAACAACGCATCTCGCCATCCCAGCGGTAACCCCTCAGTTTGAGGCTGTCTTTAGTCTCAAACGGTGAATTCAAGGCATAGACCCTGACCTGAGGCTGGTTCAAGGTCTCCAGCATCGACAGCAAAGCGGTTTTTTGACTGTGGGGCAAGATGCGACTCAAGACCTCTAAGAGGGCGCGACAATCTGTTTCAGCCCGATGCGCCTCATAAAACATGCCTTGGGTGTACATCAAATATTCCAGTTTGGCCGAGCCAAATCCCTCTGCCGACCAATCGATGTCGCGCAAACTGCAGGCCCACTGGAGTTGTTCAAAGATGGGCCAGCGTTGCTCGACAAAAGGACGATCAAAAGCCGCATTGTGAGCAACGACCACGGAGACCCCCTGCAACATCCGCTCGACCTCAGCGTCATCGATGCGCTGACCCTGAACCATCTCATCGGTGATGTGATGCACCTGTGTGCTGGCCTCAGGAATGGGCATGCCCGGATCTTCCAATTGATCAAAGCTGCGCAGAATTTGATGAATGCGACCCGTGACCGGATCAAACTCAAACAACAACATGCCCAATTCAATCACCCGGTCTGCCTCGCTGGAAAGTCCCGTGGTCTCGGTATCCAAAATGATGCCTCGGGTCAGGTGTTGGCCTGCCAAATCAGCATCAAAGACCTCTCGCTGGGGCAGTCGACGCAAGACCCGGTAGTCCGGGTGGGCTTCCAATTTAAGGGCGCATTGTTCAGGTGTCATGGTGTGGTGCGTAGGGTCAAATGTGCTTCAAGTGCGTTTCAAAAGGGCTGGCATCGATTGTCCCAGCAACATGATCAAGATGGCCCCAGCGCATATCACTCCAGTGGTGCCGATCACTGACACCAAGCTGGCTGCCAACACCACGCCCAAAGATTGTCCAGTGAACAACACCCCAGCAAAGAGTGACATGCAGGTGGCTCTGTGCGTGGGATGCATTTGTGTGGCCAGTGCTTGCAAGGTGTTGTGAAACATAAAGAATCCAAACCCACCTAGAAAACTGGTCAAAATGGCCACATGCCAAACGGGTGACCAGGCCATGGTGGCGAAAGCCGCTGCAAAAATCAAAGTCCCGTAGCGGATCATGCGCCGTTCACCCAGCCTGCGAATCACATGCCGGGCCATCAGAGCGTAACTGACCCCACCCAAGCCGTACATCGAGATGGCCAAACCGGCCAGGGTCAAGCTGATGCCGTGCTCTCGGTGCAAATGAGAGGCCCCCAAGGCCACCACGCCAAACGCACACGCCCCCTCCAGCAGCACAGTCCCAAGGACCACACGGGCACGATTTTGTTGCAGCACACTCCACACCTTGCGCGGAAAACTCAGGGTGTTTTCAGGATCCTGACCCATGCTCGGGACCAAGCGCTGGGCTTGATCCTGCCGATTCAGCAGTCGCACCCCGACCACCAAAAAAAACACACCCATGGTGCCAAAAGCCCAACGCCAACCCAAAGTGTCGGCAAATAAACCGCCAATGACTTGCCCCCCAAAAATGCCCATGGTCGAGCCCATGCCCAAGCGGGCCAGGTATTCTTGGCGGTGCTCGTAACTGACTGCGTCACCGACCCAGGCCATGGACACGGGCACGATGGCAGCAGCCGTCAAGGCCGAGAGCATGCGCATCCAAATCAATTGATCCAGTTGGTTGGTGAGCACGCAGCCCAGACACCCCACACTGGACAACAAAGTGGTCCAAGCGACCACTCGGTACTTGCCAAAGCGATCGCTCATGGGGCCATACATGATTTGGGCCAATCCATAGACCACAGCAAACCAACCAATCACCGCAGCAGCAGGACCCAAGTCAATGCCAAACTCCCGTGCCAACTCGGGCAACATCGGATCGCACATCCGCTGGATGGTCATGCTGGAAAAGGTCGCCAGCGAAAGCTGAAAAATGATGCTTTTAAGGGCCTGGTCACGGCCCGCAGACAAATGAGATTGCATGATGGTTGATCCATTATCCCTCGCATGATCCGTGTTCGCATGTCACAAGGGCAGGACGGCTTTCAAGGCACAAGGGGCGTTACCATGGCGACATGAAAAAAACCATTCTTTTTCCTCGTTCATGCAAACCTCTGGTTTGGACCTTGAGCCTGGGGCTTGTTCTGATGACTCAGGCCCCGATGAGCTCGTTTTCATACGCTCAAACTGCTGGGCAGCCCCCATCCAGTGACCTGGCCCAAGTGTTGTACGTGGGGTTCACACCGCCTGCGGGCGTGTCGCAACATTTGGTGCAGCACATCGATCAGTCACGCTCAGAGGTGTTGGTACAAGCTTATGGCTTCACCCACAATGCCATTGCCCAGGCGTTGGTGAGAGCGCACCAACGTGGCGTCAAGGTGACGGTCTTGTTGGATGAAAAAAGTGAATCGACCAATCGATATGTGATTTCAGTGCTGCGCAATGCAGGAATTGCTTTACTCCATGATGGTGCTCACGCCATCGCCCACAACAAGGTGATGGTCATGGATGCCCAAGTGGTGGTCACGGGCAGCTTCAATTTCACCAACTCGGCCGAGACCCGCAATGCCGAAAACCTGCTGATTTTGCGCAGCCCCTCTTTGGCTCAGTCTTACCGACAGAACTGGTTGATGCATCAGCAACACGCTCGTCCCTTGTGAATGTTGTCCAGTCGTCGATGGCGGGCTGACTGAGCACTGGGGTCCATCTGAGACCCCTGAGTCCTGATTTAGAACATGGCCTCTAATAAGCATTTCTGGGCTTGTTTTATGCGCAGTCCTCCGTACAATTTGAATTGTGCTGCACTGCAACATAAATGTTGACCCAAGTCAGCCATCGAATGATCAACTTGAACCGGAGATGAAGATGAACCTGACCCCTGAGCAAATCGTAGCGGCCAACAAAGCCAATCTCGAAACCCTGGTGGGTTTGACCAACAAAGCTTTTTCAGGCGTGGAACAACTGATCGAGCTGAACCTGGCGGCCGCCAAGGCTGCTTTGGCCGATACCCAAAGCCAAGCCCATGCCGCTTTGAGCGTCAAAGACGCTCAGCAACTGTTGGCGCTGCAAGCCAGCATGTTCCAGCCCTTGGCTGAAAAAGCGGTCAACTACAACCGTGCGTTGTACGACATTGCCACCCACACGGGTGCCAATTTCACCCAAGTCATGGAAGCCAAAGTGGCCGAGGCTCAAAAAGCCTTTCAAGACATGATGACCAGCGCCACCGCCAACGCTCCAGCGGGTTCTGAAGCGGCTGTCGCGGCTTTCAAAACCGCGGTGGCGGCAGGCAACAATGCACTGGAGTCGGTTCAAAAGGCCGTGCGCCAAGCTGCTGAAATGGCCGACGCCAACGTCAAAGCCATGAGCGCCAGCGCCACCCAAGCCACCAAGGCCACCCCCAAGCGCCGTTGAAGGTTTTGTTGGGGCTTGTGCTCCGACTCTTCAAAAAAAGACCGGTCACCGCCAAGTGATCGGTCTTTTTTTCTATGATCGGAGTTTTAGGAGCACAACTTGGATCGGGTACATGGTGTGGTGGTGGGGGCCGGGGTCGTGGGGTTGGCCGTTGCGCGTGCTTTGGCGTTGTCGCCCCATGGTCAAGGTCGCGACTGGTTGATCTTAGAGTCTGCCAACGCCATTGGCACCGGCACCAGTTCGCGCAACAGCGAAGTCATTCACGCAGGCATCTACTACCCCCAAGGATCGCTCAAAGCTTTGTGGTGTGTGCGCGGCAAGCAATGGCTGTACGAATATGCCCAAGATCGTGGCATCGCCCATCGACGGTGTGGCAAATTGATTGTGGCCACCACCCAATCCCAAGTCGAGCAATTGACGCACATCAAGGCCAAAGCTGCCGCCAATGGGGTGGACGATCTGGTTTTGCTCAACGCTCAAGAGGCCTGTGCCCTAGAGCCACAGTTGAACGCCCTGGCGGCTTTGCATTCGCCCAGCACGGGCATCATCGACAGCCACGCCTACATGTTGTCCCTGCAAGGCGACTTTGAAAATGCGGGTGGCATGGTGGCTTACCAGTCTGCACTGGAGTCTGCTCGCATCACGCCGCATGGCCATGAGTTGACCTTGGCAGATGGCACCCAGCTCATGTGTGATGTGTGGGTCAATGCCAGTGGCCTTCATGCCCCTGATTTGGCTCGGCGCATTGATGGGCTGGACAGCCATGCATTGCCGAACGCGCAATTTTGCAAAGGCAACTACTTCACGCTGGCGGGGCGTTCGCCTTTTTCGCGTTTGATCTACCCGGTGCCAGAGGCCGCTGGATTAGGGGTTCACCTGACCATCGACATGGGTGGCCAGGCCAAATTTGGACCCGATGTGCAATGGACCGATCGATCCGATGACCTGATCGTGGATCCACGCCGAGGCGATGTGTTTTACGCGGCGGTCAGGCAATACTGGCCTGGTTTGCCCGATGGGGCTTTGCAGCCGGGCTATGCCGGTATGCGCCCCAAAATCAACGGCCCTGACCAAGCGGCTGCAGACTTCATGTTGCATGGCCCTGCACAGCACGGCCATCCTGGCTTGGTCAATTTGTTGGGCATTGAATCACCCGGGCTGACCAGTTCCTTGGCCATCGGCCAGGCCGTGGTCGAGGCGGTGTATCAAGCCTGAGCGCGGCCTTGTCGCATGGCCAGTGCGGCCTCTTTGATGAGTGCCGGACCACGGTAAATCAGACCCGTGTAGATTTGCACCAGATCGGCTCCGGCACTGATTTTGGACGCCGCATCGGCCCCACTCATCACTCCACCCACCCCAATGATGGGAAATTGCGTGCCCAAGGCTTGACGCAATTGACGGATCACCGCGTTGCTTTTTTCCAGCACAGGCGAGCCGGACAATCCCCCCGCTTCTTGGGCATGGGGCAGGCCTTGCACGGCAGAGCGTTCCAAGGTGGTATTGGTGGCAATCACGCCCCAAGCGCCATCGTCAACCGTCTCATGGTTGTTGCGACGTCGCAGGGTGCTGGCGATCAACTCAATTTGGGCTGCATCCAAGTCAGGGGCGATTTTCACAAAGATGGGCACACGCCGACCACTGGCAGCGGCCAATTGGTGACGTTTGTCGGCCAAAGCCGACAACAAGCCGTCCAATGCCTGATCAGACTGAAGGCTGCGCAAGTTTTGCGTATTGGGGCTTGAAATGTTGACGGTGATGTAGTCGGCGTGCGGGTAAACGCCCTCTAAACCCATCAGATAGTCATCCACCGCTCGCTCAATGGGGGTGGCGGCGTTCTTGCCGATGTTCAATCCCAATTGCATGCCACCGGGCTGGCCCACTGAACGGGCCTTTTTGACGTTGTTCAAAAAAGCTTGAAGCCCTTCGTTGTTAAAGCCCAATCGATTGATCAGTGCTTGTTGCTCAGGCAACCTGAAAATTCGGGGTTTGGGGTTGCCTGGCTGTCCCAATGGGGTGACCGTGCCGACCTCCACAAAACCAAAGCCCAATGAGGCCAGGGCATCGATGCACCTGGCATTCTTGTCCAGACCTGCGGCCATGCCGATTCGATTGGGAAATTTCAAGCCCGCCACCGTCACCGGGTCTTCGACTCGCGTTTGGTTGTAGAGCAAGCCCAGAGGACTGTTTTGGGTGCGAGCCAAAGTGTCGATGATCAAGTCATGGGCGGCCTCTGGATCCATGCAAAACAGGGCAGGGCGTAAAAATCGGTAAGAGAGTTCATTCAGCATGGATAATCCGTCCAACAGTTTTGCTTATTTTCCTCCATGTCTGAAGCCCTCACTCAAGATCAACTCAAGGCCCTGGTGGGCCAAGCCGCTTTGGCCTACGTCGTCCCTGGGCAGGTGCTGGGTGTGGGCACCGGTTCAACCGTCAATTGCTTCATCGACGCTTTGGCCAGCATCAAAGATCAGATCCCTGGTGCGGTCTCCAGCTCTGTGGCATCGACCCGGCGTTTGCAAGATTTGGGCATCCAGGTTTTTGAAGCCAACGAAGTCGACACTTTGTCGGTCTACATCGATGGAGCCGATGAAATCGATGGCCAAGGCTGCATGATCAAGGGAGGCGGAGCGGCCTTGACCCGTGAAAAAATCGTGGCCGCCCAATCACGCCAATTTGTCTGCATCGCCGATGCCAGTAAAAAAGTCGATGTCTTGGGCCGTTTTCCGCTGCCTGTTGAAGTCATCCCCATGGCCAGCCAGAGATTGATTCGGCAATTTGCCCAAAAAGGCGGCCAGGCCAGCCTGCGCATGCTCAATGGACAACCCCTGGTCACTGACAACGGACAGCACATTTTGGATGTGCGTGGCCTGTCCATCGTCGACCCCTTGACCTTCGAGAACGAAGTCAGCGCCTGGCCTGGGGTCGTCACCGTGGGCGTCTTTGCCCACCAACGGGCCCAAATCTGCCTGCTCGGCACCCCCGATGGTGTCCAAACCCTGAACTTCATTTAATTGGGGTCAGACCCCAAT
>CAWUNN010000037.1:0-10608 GCA_963923185.1 uncultured Limnohabitans sp.
ACAGAGTAGATCGTCGGCAGCGTCAGATGTGTATAAGAGACAGGTTCAAGATCAGCATCACCACCCAAGGCTCGGTCGAGATCGAACTCATGAAGGTGGTCACCAACTGCGGGGCTTGACCAACCGCCAAGATCCAACTGAACGGAGCCGCTGCGGCCACGATGGCCAAAATGATGGCCGTCTCACGGGCCGTCTGAATCAAAATGGCCGGCAAGTCAGTGAGTTGGATGGTGCGGTAAATGAAGATCCCCACCACCAACGAATAGGCCGAGGCCACGCCAGCGATCTCGGTGGCGGTGAACAGCCCAGCCCGAAAACCGATGATGATCAGCACCGGCATGAACAAGGCCAACGAAGCGCGCTTGAACTCGCTCCAGAGCCGTTGCACCGAAAAAGCGCCAGCCGATGGAAAATTTCGTTTGCGCGCCAAAAGGGCGATGGTGGCCATGATGCAAGCGGCCATCACCAGGCCGGGCACGATGCCAGCCACAAACAGTTTGCCCAAAGACACATTGGCTTGCCAAGCGTACACCACCATCAAGATCGAAGGTGGAATGATGGGGCCCAAGGTACCCGCAATGGCCGCCAATGCAGCGCCAAAGGCGCGCGGATAACCCAGTTTCTCAAGCTCTGGCACAAACACCCGAGATGCGGCCGCCGTGTCTGCCACAGACGAGCCTGAAATGCCCGATAAAAAGATTTCACCCACCACCAAGGTGTGGGCCGGCCCGCCTTTGATGTGACCGACAAAGGCCTGGGTGAAGCTGAACAGCCGCTCTGAGATGCCCGATGCGTTCATCAGCGATCCTGCCAGAGTGAACAACGGGATGGCCAGCAGCGGAAAGGATTGAATGCCAGAGACGATGCGTTGGGCCACGACCGTGAGAGGAATGCCCTCAGAAAATATCGCCAAGGTAGAAGATGCCACCATGCTGATCCAAATGGGCGAGCCAATGACCAGCAACACGGCAAAAGAACTGAGTAAGAGCGCAATCATCTCAAGACTCTCGTTGGGTGATGTCGGACCACAACACACCCTCCATGCCATGTTCAAGCCCGTTGCGCACCAGGTGCAACAATGACAACATCAATCCGATGGCCAAGGGCGCAATCGCCCAACCGGCAGAGATGCCCAACATGGGGGTGAGGTTGGGGATTTCGCGCCACATGTACATGCTGGCAAAGTAACTCAGAACCAGCAAGACCGCCGCAGTGGCCAAAGTGGCCGCCATGCCCAGCCACCGGGCCAACCCAATGGGCGCGAACAACACCACCACATCGATGATGATGTGACTGCGGGCTCGAAAGGCATTGGCCACCCCCAAAAAGATCATCCAGTCGAACAGCAAGATGATCAACTCTTCTGACCAGGTCAAGGGGTCATTGAGCACGTAGCGATAAGCCACTGCCGCACACACCAGCAACGTCACCAGGCTGATCAGCACGGTCAGCAGCACATCTTCGATGCGGCAGGCTCCATCATCGATGCGCCGCAAGGCGTTGGACAAGGACATGCTTGGTTTACTTCTTACGGCCTGCCTCGATGGCCGCCATGATCCGATCCAAGTGTGCCTTGCCCCAACGGGACTCTAGGTTCTTGAGCACCACCTGCGAGCGCTGAGCAAATGCGTCACGGTCGACGTTTTCAATGATTTTGGTCTTGCCGCTTTTTCGAATGTCGTCCAACATCGACTTTTCTCGGGCTTGCTGCATTTGCGTGTTTTTGGCAGACATTTTGGCGGCCTCTGCCAGCAAAATTTGACGATGTTCAGGTTTCAAGCGGGCCAAGCTGTCACGGTTGATCACGATCATGTTGTTTTGCAACATGTGTCGGGTCATGGACAGCACACCCTGAACTTCGTAGAACTTGCGTGAAAAAATGGTGGGCACAGGATTTTCTTGGCCATCCACCGTGCGCTGTTGCAAAGCCGTGTACACCTCACCAAAGGGAATGGGTGTTGGGGCAGCCCCATAGGCGCGAATCATCTCGACCCAGACTGGACTCTCAGGCACGCGGATCTTCAGCCCCTTGAGGTCATCGGGTTTGCGAACTTCGCGATCCAAGGTGGTCAAATCACGCCAGCCCCAATACCACACACGACTCAGAGGCACGATGGCGTGTTTGTCGCGCAACTCGTCAAACAAAGGATCGAAAGCCGGTCCACGGATGATGGTTTCCGCTTCACTCCAGTCGCGCCATAAGAAGGGAGCGCTGGCAATCTCGATGCCTGGCACCAAGGACGATGCCGCGGGCATGGAGGGGGCAGAGATGTCCAATGCGCCTTCTTTGACTTGCTTGATCAAATCGAGCTCTTTGCCCAATTGCTCGGCGGGGAACACCCGAATGGTCAAGGCACCTTGGCTGGCCTTGTTGACGTTGTCGGCAAATTCTTGAAACAGCTCACCGGCCACCTCGCTCAAGGTGTTGGCGTGTCCGAAACGCAAAGTCTCTGCCTGCACAGCTTGGGTCATGGCAGCGGCCAGCACCAGCCCGAGCAAACGCCGCAATACAGTTGGCTTCATTTGGGTCTCCTGTGTTCTGAAAGCCCATGGTTCGAGGGTGATGTGCCATGGGTCATTGCCTAAGATACCTCGTTCATGCCCTGGTCAATGCCACCTTGGCGTCTTTGAATGACTAGGGTTTTCATCAGGTGATGGTTTGACCAGGCTTGAAATCGGACCCCATTCAATTTGCCCGACAATACCGACACTTGCTGACTAGAACCATGAACAAAAAGTTTCACACCTCACTGACCCTCACCCTCTTGCTGACCGCTTGCTTGATGGCCCCCACCACCGAAGCGGCCAAACCCAACACCCACAAAGCTGCCACGGCCACCAAAGCGCCAGCCAAAGGCAAGAAATCAGAATCAGACGGTGCGACATGGCCACCCCTTGAGGCCCAAGAGGCCCTGGCCGACAACCCGCCCGCATTGAATGCCAAGGCCTGGTTGCTGATGGATGCCGACTCGGGACAAATTTTGGCAGCGGCCAATGCAGACGAGCCCCTGCCACCGGCCTCGTTGACCAAAATGATGACCAGTTACCTGGCCGAACAGGCGCTGGCCTCTGGCAAGCTGAAAGAGACCGACATGGTCAGCGTCAGCCTCAATGCCTGGTGCCGGGGCACCAACACCGAATCATGCATGTACCTGCCGCTGAACAGCCAAGCCAGCGTGATCGATATTTTGCGCGGCATCATCGTTCAGTCGGGCAACGATGCGTCCAAAGCTTTGGCCGAACACATGGCGGGCTCAGAACCTGGATTTGCCAAGCTGATGAACGACGAGGCCGCCAAGCTGGGCATGAAAAACACCCACTTCGTCAACGCCACCGGCTTGCCTGACCCCGAGCACAAGTCCAGCGCCCGCGACTTGGCCCTGTTGGCACGCGCCATCGTTCAAAACAGCGCCAAGTATTACCCCATTTATGCAGAGCGCGAATTCAAATTCAATGGCATCAAGCAAGGCAATCGCAACGCATTGCTGTACACCGACACGAGCGTGGATGGGCTCAAAACCGGCCACACCAATGAGGCAGGTTACTGTTTGGTGACCTCGGCCAAACGCAACGACATGCGACTGATCTCGGTGGTCTTGAACACCAGCAGCGCCAAAGCACGGGCGGACATGTCGCGCACTTTGCTGAGCTGGGGTTACAGCAAGTTTGCCAAAGTCACCCCCATTCAGGCCGAGGCCGTGGTGGCCGCCGCCAAAGTCAAATTTGGCAAAAAAGACACGGTGCCTGCCGTGCTGGCTGCACCTTGGTTGCTGACCGTGCCCAACGGTGTTCAGGTGCAAACCAATGTCGAGATCCAACCTGGGCTGCAAGCGCCCGTGGCCAAAGGCGCGGTGATCGGCAAAGTAGTGGCCACGGCCAACGGCAAGGCCGTGGGCGAGAGTGCTTTGGTGGCTCAGGCCGATGTCGAGCGCTCAGGCTTTTTGTTATTGGGCTGGCAACACGTCATGGGATGGTTCAGCAAGTGATCACCATGTCCAAAGGCACCCACGCCGACCCGGCGTGGTGCTTCAGGCCTTGAACAGATCTTTGTACTGATCGCGCAACAGATTCTTTTGGACCTTGCCCATGGTGTTGCGGGGCAACTCTGAGACCACAAAGCAACGCTTGGGGATCTTGAAGTTGGCCAAGCGTGACTTCAAACTGGCGATGACTTCATCGGCTTGAATCTGGGCCCCGGGTTTGGCAATGACCACGGCCACACCCACCTCGCCAAAGTCAGGGTGTGGCACACCGACCAAAGCGCTCTCGGCGATGCCGGTCATTTCGTTGATGAAGCCTTCGATTTCGGCAGGATAGACGTTGTAGCCACCACTGATGATCAGATCTTTGGATCGACCCACAATGGTCACATAACCACGGGCATCGACTTTGCCCACATCTCCGGTTTTGAAATAACCGTCTGCGGTGAATTCTTCGGCGGTTTTTTCGGGCATGCGCCAGTAACCCGAAAAGACATTGGGCCCTTTGACCTGAATGCCACCGATTTCATCGGTGGGGCAAGTTTGACCCGCATCATCGCGCACGCGCAAACTGACCCCGGGCAACGGAAAGCCCACCGTGCCCCCGCGTCGCTCGGACTGTTGGCTGTAGCGGTCATCGGCACGGTAGGGGTTAGAGGTCAGCATGATGGTCTCGCTCATGCCGTAGCGCTCTAAGATGGTGTGACCCGTGCGCTGTTGCCATTCTTGGAACGTCTCGATCAACAACGGGGCCGAACCGGCAATGAACAAACGCATGTGGGCCACCGCTTGTCGGTTCAATGTGGGCTCAGCCAACATGCGCACGTACAAGGTGGGCACCCCCATGAACACGCTGGCACGCGGCATGTCGGCGATCACCCGCTTGGGATCGAATTTGGCATGCCAGAGCATTTTGCTGCCGTTGAGCATGGCGCCATGGATGGCCACGAACAGTCCATGCACATGAAAGATGGGCAAGGCGTGAATCAGCACATCGCCTGGCGCCCAGCCCCAATAGTCTTTGAGCATGGCGGCATTCGAGTGCAAATTGCCATGGCTGAGCATGGCCCCTTTGCTGCGACCCGTGGTGCCACTGGTGTACAAAATGGCGGCCAAGTCATCGGCTTTGCGGGAGACAGGGGCGTGTCGGTCGCTTTGCGCGGCGGCGCGCTCGAGCAAGGTGCCGGTGCGATCGTCGTTCAGGGTGAACACGTGCGCGGTGCCAGCTTTGAAAGCGATTTTGCTGACCCAGCCAAAGTTTTTGCCCGAACACACCACCACGGCGGGCTCGGCATTGCCGACAAAATACTCGATCTCGGCGCTTTGATAGGCCGTATTCAGCGGCAAAAACACATGACCCGAGCGCAAGGTGGCCAAATACAGCATCAGCGCTTCGACCGATTTTTCGACCTGCACCGCCACCCTGGAGCGGGCCGGGATGCCCAAATCGACAAACAGGTTGGCGATCATGGCGCTGGCTCGCTCAAGGTCACGCCAGCTGTAGCACAGGCCCTGATCGGTCTCAATGGCGATCTGATCCAAATCTTTGGGGAACGCGGCGCGCAAGGCGCTGTACAAATTTTGATTGCTCATGTTGCTGATTTAAAAAAATGCATGCCACTCTCAAGCAGGGGGGCGACCTGTTCAAATGCCAGCCCCCTTAAGACAAAGTGTCATTTTGCCTTCATCGAACCGATGCTGGGGGTCGTGGGGTCACTTTTGCTCAGGCTGAGCCGCCACAGCACCACGCCCACCACGACCATGGGCAAGCACAGCCACTGCCCCATGCTGAAATTCAAGGCCAACAACCCCAAAAAGTCATCGGGTTGTCTGAAGTACTCGGCCACAAACCTGAGGCTGCCATAGCCGACCAAAAAAGCACCCGAGACCGCACCGGTGGGACGAGGCTTGCGGGCGTACCACCCAAGCACGACAAACAGCAGCAATCCCTCTAGGCCAAATTGATACAACTGTGAGGGGTGGCGTGGCAGGTTGTCGCCACTTTGTGGAAACACCATGGCCCAAGGCAAACTGGGGTCTGCAGGTCTGCCCCACAGCTCACCATTGATGAAGTTGCCGATGCGGCCACTGGCCAAGCCGGTGGGCACGCATGGGGCAATGAAGTCGGTGACTTGCATCCATGGCAATTGCTTGCGCCTGGACCACAGCCACATGGCCAAAATCACACCCAACATCCCCCCATGAAAGCTCATGCCGCCTTGCCACACCGCCAAGATCTCCAATGGGTGCTGCGCATAGTAAGCGGGCTTGTAAAACAGGCAGTAGCCCAAACGCCCACCCAAGACCACCCCCATGACCCCAAAAAACAACAGGTCCTCGACCGCGGCAGGCTGCCAAACCTGAGTTTGGTGGGCATAAGGCAGGTGTTTCAGTCGCCAACGCGTCAGGATCAAAAACAACCCAAATGCCACCAAATAGGTCACGCCATACCAATGAATGGCCAAAGGCCCGATTTGGAGCGCAACTGGGTTGAATTGGGGGTGCATCAACATGGGCGGCATTGTAGGCTTTTCGCAGTACGCGGCCGATGCAGCAGCCCTGATCAAGTGCGCTAAACTCAAGCGCATGGACACCAAACCTATTCACTTTCAACGTCGCTCGGCCAACATCACCGAGGGCAAATCACGCGCTCCGAACCGCTCGATGTACTACGCCATGGGCTACGAGGAGTCAGACTTCAGCAAGCCCATGGTCGGCGTGGCCAACGGTCACAGCACCATCACCCCATGCAACAGCGGCCTGCAAAAATTGGCCGATGCCGCCGTCGCTGGCATCGAAGAGGCCGGCGGCAATGCCCAAATTTTTGGAACCCCCACCATCTCTGACGGCATGGCCATGGGCACCGAGGGCATGAAGTACAGCTTGGTCAGCCGCGAGGTCATCTCTGATTGCATCGAGACCTGTGTGCAAGGCCAATGGATGGACGGCGTCTTGGTCGTGGGTGGCTGCGACAAAAACATGCCTGGCGGCATGATGGGCATTTTGCGCGCCAACGTGCCCGCCATCTATGTCTATGGTGGCACCATCCTGCCCGGTTACTACAAAGGTCAAGAACTCAACATCGTCAGCGTGTTCGAGGCCGTGGGCCAAAACTCTGCAGGCAAACTCAGCGACGAAGACCTGAAAGAAATTGAAAAGCGCGCCATTCCTGGCACTGGCTCTTGTGGGGGCATGTACACCGCCAACACCATGTCCAGCGCCTTTGAGGCCATGGGCATGTCTTTGCCCTATTCATCGACCATGGCCAACCCCCATGACGAGAAAATGAACTCGGCCAAAGAATCTGCCAAGGTGCTGCTAGAGGCGATTCGCAAAGACCTGAAACCACGCGACATCGTGACCCGCGAAGCGATTGAAAACGCCGTGACCGTGATCATGGCCACTGGTGGCTCGACCAATGCGGTGTTGCACTTCTTGGCCATTGCGCATGCAGCAGGGGTCGAGTGGACCATCGATGACTTTGAGCGCGTGCGCCAAAAAGTGCCCGTCATTTGTGATTTGAAACCCAGTGGCAAGTACCTGGCCGTGCATTTGCACGAGGCCGGCGGCATCCCACAAGTCATGAAAATTTTGCTCAATGCGGGCTTGCTGCACGGCGAGTGCATGACCATCACCGGCAAGACCATTGCCGAGACGCTCAAAGACATCCCCGACCAGCCCCCGGCTGGCCAAGATGTGATCCACCCGATCCACCAGCCCATGTACGAGCAAGGTCACTTGGCCATCTTGAAAGGCAACCTGTCACCCGAGGGTTCGGTGGCCAAGATCACCGGCTTGAAAAATCCCGTCATCACCGGCCCTGCCCGTGTGTTTGACGACGAGCAGTCGGCCCTGAAAGCCATTTTGGATGGCCAGATCAAAGCTGGCGACGTGATGGTGTTGCGCTACTTGGGCCCCAAAGGCGGCCCTGGCATGCCCGAGATGCTGGCCCCCACCGGCGCGCTGATCGGTGCGGGTTTGGGCGAAAGCGTGGGTTTGATCACCGACGGTCGTTTCTCGGGCGGCACCTGGGGCATGGTGGTGGGCCACGTGGCCCCCGAGGCCGCCGTGGGCGGCAACATCGCCTTGGTGCATGAAGGAGACAGCGTCACCATCGATGCCCATCGGTTGCTGCTGCAAGTCAATGTGTCGGACGCCGAATTGGCCCAGCGCCGCAAGACTTGGAAGGCCCCTGCCCCACGCTATGTGCGCGGCGTGCAGGCCAAATTTGCATTCAATGCATCCAGCGCCAGCAAGGGCGCGGTGTTAGACCTCTTCAGCGCCGACTCTGCATCACGCTGAGCACTGTGCTGACACCGCGCAAACAACCCGGCCTAGGCCGGGTTGTTTTGCGCAAGCTCACTGCACCGATCAGTTGTTCTCGGTCAACTGATCCAAGATGGCTGGGTTCTCAAGGGTCGAGGTGTCTTGGGTGATGGCCTCGCCTTTGGCCAACGAGCGCAACAGTCGACGCATGATCTTGCCCGAGCGGGTCTTGGGCAAGTTGTCGCCAAAGCGGATGTCCTTGGGTTTGGCAATGGGGCCAATTTCTTTGCCCACATGGTCGCGCAAGATTTTGGCGATCTTTTTGGCTTCTTCGCCACTCGGGCGAGGCCGCTTCAAGACCACAAAAGCACAAATGGCCTCGCCCGTGGTGTCGTCCGGGCGGCCCACCACCGCGGCTTCGGCCACCCATTCGGTGCAACTGACCAAGGCCGACTCGATCTCCATGGTGCCCATGCGGTGGCCTGACACATTGAGCACGTCGTCGATGCGCCCGGTGATGGTGAAGTAACCGGTTTTTTCATCGCGAATGGCACCGTCCCCAGCGAGGTAATACTTGCCCTTGAAGTCATCGGGGTAGTAGCTCTTTTTAAAGCGCTCGGGGTCGCCCCAAATGGTGCGAATCATCGACGGCCAGGGACGCTTGACCACCAAAATGCCACCTTGTCCGTTGGGCATGTCCTCACCGGTCTCACTGACGATGGCGGCCTGAATGCCCGGGAACGGCAAGGTGCAAGAACCGGGCACCAAGGGGGTGGCGCCTGGCAAAGGCGTGATCATGTGGCCACCGGTCTCGGTTTGCCAGAAGGTGTCGACGATGGGGCAACGACCCCCGCCCACATGCTGGTGGTACCACTCCCAGGCGGCGGGGTTGATGGGCTCGCCCACCGAGCCCAACAGCCGCAGGCTGCTCAGGTTGTAGCTTTTGGGGTGCACGGCGTCATTGGCCTCTGCCGCCTTGATCAATGAGCGAATGGCCGTGGGGGCGGTGTAGAAAATGCTGACCTTGTGGTCTTGAATCATTTTCCAGAAGCGGCCGGCATCGGGGTATGTGGGCACGCCTTCGAAGACGATTTCGGTGCCGCCCAAGGCCAAGGGGCCGTAGGTGATGTAGGTGTGGCCAGTCACCCAACCGATGTCGGCCGTGCACCAAAACACATCGTCGGCGCGCAAGTCAAAAGTGTATTCGGTGGTCAGCGCCGCATGCAGCAAATAGCCACCGGTGGAATGTTGCACCCCTTTGGGCTTGCCAGTGGAGCCCGATGTGTACAACAAGAACAGCGGATGCTCGGCCTCGACCCATTCGGGCTCGCAGGTGGTGGGTTGGCGATCAGCCAGCTCGGCCATGAATTGGTCGCGACCGGCCTTCATGTCAATGGCCGCACCCGAGCGCTTGACCACCAAGACGTTTTGGATGCTGTCGCAGCCGCCCAAAGACAAGGCTTCGTCGACGATGGCCTTCAGGGGCAATTGCTTGCCTCCGCGCACTTGGTGATCGGCGGTGATCACCGCCACGGCACCGGTGTCTTCGATGCGATCACGCAAGGACTGCGCTGAAAAACCACCAAACACCACCGAGTGGATGGCACCGATGCGGGCGCAGGCTTGCATGGCCGCCACGCCATCGATGGACATCGAGATGTAGATGATGACGCGATCGCCCTTTTGAATGCCCAGTGATTTCAGCGCATTGGCCACTTGACAGGTTTTGTCCAACAGCTGTTGGTAGGTGACCCGGGTGACTTCACCGCCATCGGCCTCGAAAATGAGGGCGGTTTTTTGGCCCAAGCCCCGCTCGATGTTGCGATCCAGGCAGTTGTAAGACGCATTCAGGGTACCGTCTTCGAACCATTTGAAAAACGGTGCATTGCCCTCGTTCAGGACTTTGGTGAACGGCTTTTTCCAGCTGATCAGGCGCCGTGCGTGTTCGGCCCAATAGCCCTCGTAATCTTGCTCGGCCTTTTGGCACAGGGCTTGATAGGCGCCCATGCCCGAGACCTTGGCTTGGGCGGCAAAGTCGGCGGGCGGGTTGTAGATGGCGGTGCTCATGGGGTCTCCTGAAACCTATTGATGTCAAAACAACCGTACTGTCGCCAGTGCCTCTTACAAGCTACTGACTGCCCAGGCCGGCCCGGGCCTCTGGTGGCGGGCATGGGCGCAATGGCACGATGGGGACGGCGCGGGCGCGCAGCGCCCAAAAAGCCCTAGGCGATAAGACCTAGAATGATGAATTGTTTTGTTCACAACCCCATTAGCCCAACGCCATGACCACCCCATTGCGCCAAAACGACTTGATCGAGTCCATCGCCGCCGCCTTGCAATACATCAGCTATTACCACCCAGC
>CAWUNN010000038.1:0-10490 GCA_963923185.1 uncultured Limnohabitans sp.
GGTGTGAACCTGGGCGCGTTGCCGACCAAAGGTCTGACGCTGCCGCTGATGAGCTATGGTGGATCGGCCATTTTGTTGAATTTGGTGGCATTGGCCATCGTGCTCAGGGTCGATCACGAAAACCGTCAACTCATGCACGGAGGGCGGATCGGATGACACGGGTGGCCTTGATCATGGCTGGCGGCACAGGCGGGCACATCTTCCCAGGGCTGGCTGTGGCCGAGAGCTTGCGAAAGCGCGGCTGGAGCGTCCATTGGCTGGGTGCACCCCAGCCCAGCATGGAAAGCCGCTTGGTGCCTGAGCGTGGCTTTGAATTGCACACCGTTGAGTTGGGTGGGGTGCGCGGCAAGGGCTGGCAAACCGTGTTGCGCTTGCCTTTGCGATTGATCAAGGCATTGGCTCAAAGCCGTCAGATTCTCAAAGCCTTGCAACCCCAAGTGGTGGTGGGTTTGGGTGGCTACATCAGCTTTCCCGGTGGTTGCATGGCCCGCGCGATGGGGGTGCCCTTGATGGTGCACGAGCAAAACGCCGTGGCGGGCATGGCCAATCGCTGGTTGGCGCGTTGGGCCCAACGCGCATTTTGTGCTTTTCCGGATGCGCTGCCCCAAGGACTTTTTGTGGGCAATCCATTGCGAGCCGAGTTTTTGAATCAACCCACACCTGCAGATCGTTTTGCGGACCGCACTGGGCCTTTGCGGGTTCTGGTGGTGGGTGGCAGTTTAGGCGCTCAGGCACTCAATCGCATCGTGCCTCAGGCCTTGGCTTTGATCGCACCCGAGCTGCGTCCAGTGGTCATGCATCAAAGCGGTGCTCAGCAAATCGATGCGCTGCGTCAGGCCTATGCCGATGCGGGCGTGCAAGCTGAATTGACACCCTTCATCGAAGACGCAGCCACCGCTTACGCCCAAGCCGATTTGGTGATTTGCAGGGCAGGCGCCAGTACTGTGACCGAATTGGCTGCCATCGGCGTGGCCTCGGTGTTGGTGCCGTTTCCGCATGCGGTCGACGACCACCAAACCTTGAATGCTCGCTTTTTGTCGCAAAGCGGTGGCGCTTGGCTGTGTCCGCAATCCGAACTGACGCCCCAAGCCTTGGCTGACAGAATCAGCGGCCTCAAGCGTGCTGAATTACTGACCATGGCGCAAAAAAGTCATGCCTGCCGTCAAACACAGGCCGTTGAGCACATGGTCAAGGCCTGTGAGGAGCTGGGCTCATGAAGCACGCCATTCGTCACATCCATTTTGTTGGCATTGGCGGTGCTGGCATGAGTGGCATCGCAGAAGTGCTGTTCAATTTGGGTTATCAAATCAGCGGCTCTGATTTGTCAGATGGTGCAGTGCTCAAACGCTTGCAGGCTTTGGGCATTCAAACCCATGTGGGTCATGACGCCAAGCACATCGCAGGTGCCGATGCGGTGGTGACCTCGACAGCGGTGGATGGCAGCAACCCAGAAGTGGTGGCAGCCAGAGACAAACTCATACCTGTCGTGCCCCGAGCAGTGATGTTGGCCGAGTTGATGCGCCTCAAACAAGGCATTGCGATTGCAGGCACCCACGGCAAAACCACCACCACCAGCCTGGTGGCCAGCGTGCTGGCTGAGGCTGGTTTGGATCCCACTTTTGTGATTGGTGGGCGCTTGAACAGTGCTGGCGCCAATGCCAAACTGGGCAGCGGTGAGCACATCGTGGTCGAAGCAGATGAGTCCGATGCCTCATTTTTAAATCTGACCCCTGTCATGTCGGTGGTGACCAACATCGATGCCGACCACATGGATACCTACGGCCATGACTTTGAGCGGCTCAAAGGTGCATTCATCGAGTTCTTGCAACGCATGCCGTTTTATGGTGCAGCCATTTTGTGCGCCGATGACCCGGCCTTGCGCTCGATCTTTCCCATGGTGTCGCGTCCCATCACCAGTTACGGTCTGAGTCAAGAGGCTCAAGTCAGAGCCCATGACGTGCGTGCCGATGGAGCTCGCATGAGGTTTCGAGTCACCCGACGCAATGGCATTGAGTTGCCTGATTTGGAGATCACTTTGAATTTGCCGGGTGTTCACAATGTGCGCAATGCCTTGGCAGCGATATCAGTGGCCGTCGAGTTGGGGGTGCCCGATGCGGCCGTGTGCAAAGCCTTGGCCGAGTTCAAGGGCGTGGGACGGCGCTTTCAGTCACATGGTGACATCGCTTTGTCAGCCGGCGGTACTTACACTTTGATTGAGGACTATGGACATCACCCCGTCGAGTTGGCTGCCACTTTGGCGGCGGCCCGCGGTGCTTTTCCGGGTCGGCGCATCCGCTTGGCTTTTCAACCGCACCGCTACAGCCGCACACGTGATTGTTTTGAAGACTTTGTGCGGGTCCTGGCGCAGGCCGACGGGGTTTGGTTGACTGAGGTCTATGCCGCAGGAGAAGCCCCCATCGTGGCAGCCGATGGCCGCAGCCTGGTGCGCGCCCTCAGGGTTGAGGGGGTCGAAGACCTGCACTTTTGTCCTGATATTCAAGCCCTGGCCGAGCAAATTCATACACAGGCAAAGTCTGGCGATGTGATCCTTTGTCTGGGTGCGGGTTCGATCGGTCAGGTGCCCCAACTGATCAAAAATGGAGTTCAGGCATGAGCCGCATTCAACTCCCCCCAGTGGCTGATTTGCCACCTCAAACCAAAGTGGCGGTTTTGATGGGGGGCACCTCCTCTGAGCGTGAAGTCTCGCTCATGTCGGGTCAAGGGGTTCTTGAGGCATTGCAAGGCCAAGGCATTGACGCCCATGCATTTGACCCTGCTCGCCAATCATGGTCCGAATTGCGCGGCCTGGGGTTCAATCGTGCGTTCATCGCGTTGCATGGCCGACATGGTGAGGACGGCACGGTGCAAGGGGCATTGGAGCTGATGGGCATTCCATATACGGGCTCGGGTGTGTTGGCCTCGGCTCTGGCCATGGACAAAGTCATGACCAAGCGTGTGTGGCAAAGCGTCGGTCTGTCCACGCCGGCCAGCGTTCACTTGGCGCCTGAGCAACAAAATGCCCAGCACATTGCGCAAATCAGTCCAACCCTGGGGCTTCCTTTGATCGTCAAACCCCCGCACGAGGGCTCATCGATTGGGGTGACCAAAGTTGAAAAGCGCGAACAGCTGCAAGCGGCCATCGATGTGGCTGTCCAACTGGACCCGATGTTGATGGCCGAGGCGTTCATCGACGGCGAAGAGGTCACTTGTCCTGTGCTGGGACAAGGCGCGCAAGCGGTGGCACTGCCCGTGGTTCGCATCACCGCGCCCAACGGTGACTACGACTATCAAAACAAATACTTCACCAACGACGTTCAATACCACTGCCCCAGTGGTTTGTCTGCCGAGTCAGAAGCACAAATCCAGAAGCTGGTGTTGGCGGCTTATCGCGAGTTGGGCTGCCGGGGTTGGGGGCGTGCCGACTTGATGATTCGGCGCAGCGACCAACAGCCTTTTTTGCTGGAAATGAACACCGCCCCAGGGATGACCTCGCACTCTTTGGTGCCCATGTCGGCGCTCACTGCAGGCATCAGCTACTCGGCCTTGTGCTTGTGGTTGTTGCGATCTGCCAGTTTGGATCGAGGTGCTGCATGAGCGTGAAAAGCATGCCTGTGCCGATCGACATCCGTTTGATGAATGGCTTGTCTTGGCTGTTGCTATTGGGTGTGCTCATGGGGGCTGCTTATGTCCTGATTTCTTGGGTGGCCAGTTTGCCTGTCTTCAATTTGGCTGGCATCACCGTCACAGGCCAAGTGCGCCATACCAATGCCGTGACCCTGAAGGCCAATGTCTTGCCCAAACTCACGGGCAGTTTTTTCACGGTCGATTTGCAGCAAACACGCCAAATCTTCCAACAGTTGCCTTGGACTCGCATGGCCTTGGTGGAACGTGAGTTTCCCAATCGATTGCATGTGCATTTGGAAGAGCACCAGCCCTTGGCCTATTGGGGCGCACCAGGAGACGAGCGACTGATCAACACCTTGGGTGAGATTTTTGCACCGAATTTAGGCGAACTGGACAATGAAAATTTACCCAGACTCAGTGGGCCTGATGCTCAGTCTTTTGGGGTCATGCAAGCCTACCAAATGCTCAACCCGATGTTGTCAGACATCGGACAGCCCATCGCTTTGTTGGAGCTCAGTGCCAGAGGAAGTTGGCGAGTTCGCACCCAAAAAGGCGCAGTGATTGAGCTGGGGCGTGGTGCAGCCCCTGAACTCAAAGAGCGTTTGCAGCATTTCTTGCAGTCTTTGGATGAAGCGGCCCAAAAGTGGGGACGCAAATTTGGTGCGGTCGAGTACGCTGATTTGCGGTATGAAAATGGCTACGCATTGCGGTTGCATGGGGTGACCACCAGCGAGCCTAAAAAATTGAACAACTGAAGGAAAATCACGAGGTCCATATGGCAAAAGATTTCAAGGATTTGGTGGTGGGTTTGGACATCGGTACCAGCAAAATCATGGCTGTCGTGGCAGAGATGCTGCCGGGTGGCGAGATGAAGCTGGCGGGCTTGGGTGTGGCGTCCAGCAACGGCCTCAAGCGTGGCGTGGTGGTCAACATCGACGCCACGGTGCAAAGCATTCAACAGGCTTTGAAAGAGGCCGAGTTGATGGCAGATTGCAAAATCACTCGTGTCTACACCGGCATCACGGGCAGCCACATTCGAGGCATGAACTCTCATGGCATGGTGGCAGTCAAAGACCGTGAAGTCACTCCCGCCGACGTGGCCCGGGTGGTTGAGACGGCCAAGGCGATCAACATTTCAACCGATCAGAGGTTGCTGCTGGTCGAGGCGCAAGAATTCGTCATCGATGGGCAAGACGTCAAAGAACCCATTGGCATGAGCGGCATTCGTCTCGAGGCCAAAGTGCACATCGTCACCGGCGCTCAAAGCGCCGCTGAAAACATCATCAAATGCGTGCGTCGATGTGGTTTAGATGTGGAGCAACTCATGCTCAATCCGATGGCTTCCAGTCACTCGGTTCTGACCCCAGATGAAAAAGAATTGGGGGTGGTGTTGGTGGACATTGGTGCCGGTACCACCGATGTGGCCGTCTTCACGGGGGGGGCCATTCGGCATACCGCCGTCATCCCCATCGCAGGTGACTTGATCACCAGCGACATTGCCATGGCCTTGCGCACGCCCACCAAAGATGCCGAGGACATCAAGGTCGAATCGGGCTTTGCCAAGCAGATGCTGGCCGACTCAGAGACACAGGTCGAAGTCCCTGGTCTGGGCGATCGGGGGCCGCGCATGCTGTCGCGCCAAGCACTGGCTGGCGTGATTGAGCCCAGAGTCGAAGAAATTTTCTCGCTGGTTCAGCAAGTCATTCGCGAGTCAGGTTTTGAGGAAGTTTTGTCCTCTGGCATCGTGCTCACTGGGGGCAGTTCGGTCATGCCCGGCATGGTCGAGTTGGGTGAGGACATCTTTCTCAAGCCAGTTCGACGAGGCTTGCCACAATACGCGGGACCCTTGTCAGACATGATTTCACAGCCCCGAGCGGCCACCGTTCTGGGTTTATTGGAAGAGGCGCGAATGGGGCGCATGCGTGGCTTGCGAGTCGCCCAAAAGAGCGGTTCGGTCAAGACCAGTTTGGGCCGGATCAAAGATTGGTTTGTGGGGAATTTTTGATGAACCGCTTCAACTCAAACGCACCCATCTGGTGTCACCTCAGGCTGAATTTGCACAAGTTCAGATCGATGACTCAATCCGCTGGTCAAGGAGCTCCGCCCATGCGATGTTGACCTTGAGCGAGACAGAACCATTGAAAAAACAAACACACATTCACAACCTAGCAACTGCACACAGAAATTGGAGTACAACATGAGCATCGAAATGATTGAAACCGAAGAATTCAACGCTGGCACCCAGATCAAAGTGATCGGTGTGGGCGGCGGCGGCGGCAATGCTGTCGAACACATGATCAATTGCGGTGTTCAAGGCGTGGAATTCATTTGCGCCAACACCGACGCTCAAGCCTTGCGTGGCAGCTCGGCCAATCGCATCATTCAATTGGGTCACAGTGGCCTGGGCGCTGGCAGCAAGCCCGAGCGCGGCCGTGAAGCCGCTGAGGCGGCTGTCGACGAAATCCGAGAAGCATTGGTGGGCACCAACATGTTGTTCATCACCGCTGGCATGGGCGGCGGTACCGGCACAGGAGCAGCCCCTGTGGTGGCGCGAGTGGCTCGCGAAATGGGTATTTTGACTGTTGGTGTGGTGACCAAGCCTTTTGATTGGGAAGGCGGCCGCCGGATGTCCCACGCTGAAGCGGGTCTGAGTGAGTTGGAAGCCAATGTCGACTCTTTGATCGTGGTTCTGAACGAAAAATTGATCGAAGTGCTGGGCGAAGACATCAGTCAAGATGAAGCCTTTGCCTTTGCCAACGATGTGCTGCGCAACTCGGTGGGTGGCATTGCCGAGATCATCAATGTCGAGGCCCAGATCAACGTTGACTTTGAAGACGTTCGCACGGTCATGAGCGAGCAGGGCAAAGCCATGATGGGCACTGCCAAAGCCAGCGGTCCAGATCGTGCCCGCATTGCTGCTGAGCAAGCTGTCTCATGCCCCTTGCTTGAAGGGGTCGACGTGTCGGGTGCCAAAGGCATCTTGGTGTTGATCAGCTCCAGCAAAGGCGGTTTGAAACTGTCTGAGTCACGCAAAGCCATGGAGACCATCCGTGCTTATGCTTCCAGCGATGCCCATGTGATTTATGGCACCGCCTACGACGAGAGCCTGGGTGATGAGATTCGAGTGACCGTAGTAGCCACTGGTTTGTCGGGTGCGGGCGCCAAACGCAACAACCAACCCTTTACCGTGGTGCGTACCGGCACCGACAATGTGCCCATTCAAGTGACCGAGGCCATCGCCTCGAACTTGAACCCTTCTGGTTTGACCCTGAGCAGCTCGCACAACTACTCAGAAATGGATGTGCCCAGCGTTTGGCGTACCAATCGCACCCAGGCAGCTGCCAAAGTCGATGCGCTGTCCTCTGGTGGCATGGACGACTTGGAGATTCCAGCCTTTTTGCGCAAGCAAGCTGACTAAAGCGGTAAAATTGGATCGTGCTTCAACAAAGAACGATCCAGTCCCTGACCCGAGCTGTGGGTGTGGGCTTGCACAGCGGTCAACGCGTCGAGTTGACCCTCAGGCCTGCTCAGCCCGACACGGGCATCATTTTCAGACGTGTGGACCTCGCACAGCCTGTGGACATTCCTGTCGACGCCCTGGCTGTCAGCGACACGCGCCTGGCCTCGACCATCAGCCAGCGTGGCGTCAAGGTTCACACCATCGAACACCTGATGTCGGCCTGTTCAGGCCTGGGTATCGATAATTTGTATGTGGACATCACCGCCGAAGAAGTCCCCATCTTAGATGGCTCGGCGTCTTCGTTTGTTTATCTGCTTCAAAGTGCTGGCATTGAACTGCAACAGGCTCCTAAACGCTTGATCAGGGTGTTGGAGCGCATCGAAGTACAAGAGGGGACGGGCGAGCACATCAAATGGGCGCGTTTGGACCCTCATGAGGGTTACAAACTCAGTTTTGAAATCGATTTCCAGCACCCGGCGGTTGATGCCACGGGACAAAGTGTCGTTTTTGATATGGCCACTGGTCGCTACGCACGTGACATTGCCCGTGCTCGGACGTTTGGTTTCACCAAAGACGTAGAAATGATGCGTGCCAATGGCTTGGCTTTAGGGGGGGGGTTGGACAACGCCATCGTCATGGACGACTACAAGGTGTTGAACTCCGACGGGTTGCGATATGACGATGAATTTGTCAAACACAAAATCCTGGACGCCATGGGCGACCTTTATATTTTGGGCAAGCCCTTGTTGGCTGCATACAGCGCCTTTCGCTCGGGTCATGCACTGAACAACCGTCTGTTGCGCGAATTACTCAGCCGTCCACAGTCTTATCAAGTCGTCACTTTTGACGATGTGCGACAAGCCCCCAAGGGTTTGGCCGAAACCGCTGCGGCTTGGTGATCCATGCGCGTGTTGGGCGTCGATCCTGGGCTGAGACGGACCGGATTTGGTCTGATTGAAGCAGATGGACCGCGCATGGCTTACTTGGCCAGCGGCACCATCAACACCGAAAACGACGCCGCTCAAGATTTACCCTCACGCATTGGTACTTTGTTTGCAGGTCTGTGCGAGGTGATTCAACGCCATCAGCCCGATGTATCGGTGGTTGAAATCGTCTTTGTCAATGTCAATCCGCAAGCCACCCTCAAACTGGGGCAAGCACGAGGAGCCTGCTTGGCAGCCCTGTCGCAGGCGGGCATCCCGGTCCACGAATACACAGCCTTGCAAATGAAGCAAGCCGTGGCTGGGCACGGCAAAGCGGCCAAACCCCAAATCCAAGAAATGGTGCGTCGAATGCTTCAATTGCCTGGTTTGCCCGGGCCCGATGCCGCCGATGCGTTGGGCCTGGCCATCACCCATGCCCAAGCCCACACCAGTTTGAGTTTGATGCGACAAGCCGTCAAGTTGGCCCCTCAATCTGCCGCCTCGGGGGCCGCTTATCGACAAGGTCGCGTGCTGCGCTGAGCTTGATTTGTCACAGTCCCAATGACAGGAAACCAACATGATCAGAAAAGGCATCATCCTCGCAGGCGGTTCCGGCACCCGCTTGTATCCTGTGACCCGAGCCGTGTCCAAGCAAATGCTGCCGATCTACGACAAGCCCATGATTTATTACCCACTGAGCACCCTGATGCTCAGTGGCATTCGCGATGTTTTGATCATCTCGACCCCTCAAGACGCTCCCTTGTTTGAACAGCTTCTGGGCGATGGCAGCCACTGGGGCATGCACATCCAGTATGCGGTGCAGCCCAGCCCAGATGGATTGGCACAGGCCTTCATCATTGGGCGTGATTTTGTTGCGGGGCACCACAGTGCTTTGGTCCTGGGAGATAACATATTTCATGGGCATGACTTGGTGTTGCAGTTGAAAAATGCACACCAAAAAGAATCAGGAGCCACTGTGTTTGCCTACCACGTTCACGACCCTGAGCGTTATGGAGTGGTTGAGTTTGATCAACAGCGCAAGGCTTTATCCATTGAAGAAAAACCGGTCCAGCCTAAATCAAATTATGCGGTGACAGGGCTTTATTTTTATGACAGTCAAGTTTGTGATATTGCTCGTGAAATCAAACCTTCAGCGCGCGGTGAATTAGAAATCACTGATGTCAACCGCATTTATTTAAATCAAAAACAATTACAAGTTGAAATCATGGGGCGTGGTTTTGCTTGGCTTGACACCGGTACTTTTGAGAGTCTGCAAGAGGCCTCGAATTTCATTGCGACTCTGCAAAAAAGACAAGGTTTGATGGTGGCTTGCCCAGAAGAAATTGCATATCACCAAGGTTGGATCAATGCCGAACAGCTTGAAAAAATGGCGCGACCTTTGATTAAAAGTGGTTATGGAAAGTACTTGATGCAATTGTTAGCAAACGAATAACTGATCGAATCAATCATATGCCTTTGAATATCATTTCAAATCAATTGAATGGGGTTTTATTATTAAAACCACAAGTATTCGGCGACGCGCGTGGTTTTTTTCAAGAAAGTTTCAATCAAAAAGATTTTCATAATGCCACAGGCTTGAATCTTCATTTTGTACAAGATAACCACAGCCGCTCGGCTCATGGGGTTTTGCGCGGCTTGCATTTGCAAGTGCAAAAGCCACAGGGGAAGTTGGTGCGGGTGGTCAGCGGCGAAGTACTCGATGTGGCACTGGATATTCGCCCTGAATCAAATACCTTTGGACAATGGTTCAGTCATCGCCTGAGTGCCGAAAACCATTTACAAATGTACATACCGCCGGGGTTTGCGCATGGTTTTTTGGTATTGAGCGAGAGCGCCGATTTTCTATATAAAACCACCGAATATTGGCATCCAGAATTAGAGCGTTCAATTCGATGGGATGACCCAGATTTGAATATCAACTGGCTGTTATCTGATTTAAAACTGCCGCAACCGCTTTTGGCTACCAAAGATGCCCAAGCCATGAGTTGGCGCCAATTCCAATTGCAAGTTCAGCCCCCAATTTAAAACCCAATCGGGGGCTGATATCCTATATTTAGGCTTTGATCAAAGCCGATTCCAAAGCGCCTTTGGCATGCAGGTCGGCCACCCATTGAGGCATGCGCCCACGCCCGGTCCAGGTGTTGCTTGCATTGGCTGGATCGCGGTACTTGGGGGCCACCTTGCGTCCTGCGGTGGCCGTGGTTTTTCGGGTTGATTTGGCAGCGGATTTTGCGCGCCCTTTGCCACCCAAAGCAGCAGCAATTTGTTCAATACCCAAACCTGAATTGCGCGCAATCTGAACAATTTGCGCCAGTGCTTTATCGTGTGTTCGGGTCAAGAGTTTTTTCTCTTCGCGCTCAAGCTTGGCGCGGGCAGAGCGGATTTTTTCCAATTGACTTGCAACAGAAGTGCGTGGCATTTTGAAACCTTTCAAAAATAAACCATAAAAAAATAATCAAACC
>CAWUNN010000039.1:0-10250 GCA_963923185.1 uncultured Limnohabitans sp.
TATAAGAGACAGCGAATGGGGTGCCCGGCTTTGGCATGGGCCACAATCGCTTGGCCGACCCGCTGTGCGACAGCCGGGTCACCCGGTCGATGGTATGGGATCCAGGGCACATGCCCGACTTTCATGACGAAGTACGGGGTCAAAGCTGGCAACAACTCAGGCCCCAGCGGCCCTGGGTGCGGGGCACCCAGCAAACTCAAGGCCACACAATGGGTGCTGTGGGTGTGGATGACACACCGAGTTTGGGGATCTGCGGCCAAGGCGGTTTGGTAGATGCTTTGGTGCAAAGACAATGTTTTACTGGCTCGCCCGCCGCTGATGGGCTGTCCATCGAAGCCCACCAAGGCCAACTCAGCAGGATCGAGTTCGCCCAAACAAGCATCGGTCGGGGTGATCAGAAAACCCTCATCCAATCGCATGCTGATGTTGCCAGCCGTGGCATGCACCAAACGCCGCTGAAACAGGCTTCGACCCACTTGGCAAATGGCTTCACGGGCTTGGTTGATGTTCATGGTCACGGCGTCAACAAGGCAAAAGATCGGCTGAAGAAATCAGGGCCTCCAAAGTTGCCTGATTTCAAGGCCAAGTGCAAGCCAGCCCGAGACAGCGGGCTTTGTGCATGGCACCAGGGCACGCCCGGATCAATTTGTGCGCCAATTTGCATTTGCTCGATGCCCAAAGCCTGCACACAAGCGCCAGACGTTTCACCGCCGGCCACAATCAATTGACGCACCCCTTGCTCGACCAAACCGCAAGCGATGGCCGCTAAAGCTTGCTCGATTTGATGACCGGCCCGCTCGACCCCGTGTTGCTGCTGCACCGCACGCACGGCATCTGCGCTGGCGCTGGAATAAATCAATACAGGGCGATCCGCGTGCCCGGTTGCAAATTGCAAAGCCGCTTGGATGACTTGTTTCGCTTGATCTTCGTTCATGACTTGAGCCGAATCGATGGGCCATGCGGGCAAGCCTAAAGCTTGGAAATGGGCCACCTGGCCCAGTGTCGCCTGCGAACAACTGCCACAAACGATGGCTTGGCGGCCGCTGGCGGACGGCAGTTGACTGGCGCGCTCGTTGGCTTGCAAACCAAAATTGGCAGGCAATGCAATGGCCACGCCCGATCCTGCGGTCAGCAAAGGCAAATCGCGCCATGCCGGCCCCACCCGCATCAAGTCGTCGTTGGAGACGGCGTCGACGATGGCGATGCGCACCCCTTGAGCTTTGAGCGCGGCGATGGCTTGGGTGACCGCCTCAGCGCCTTGCGCAACGGTGCGATGGTCGATCAACCCCACCTTGGAGTGACACTGCGCTTGCATGACACGGACCAAATTGGCGTCACGCATGGGCGTCAGCGGATGGTCTTTCATCCCGCTGTCTGAGAGCAACACATCACCCACAAACAAATGGCCCTTGAAAACGGTGCGGCCGTTGTCTGGAAATGCCGGCGTGGCGATGGTGAAATCGGTATTCAAAGCAGACATCAGCGCTTCGGTCACCGGACCGATGTTGCCGCGCACTTCACCCTGATACCAGCTGTCAAAGGTCGAACAATATTTGAAATAGAGTTGTTTGGCGCCTTGTGTTTGCAGCCAAGTCATGGCCTGCAAAGATTGCCGCACCGCTTGATCGGGAGCTACCGTTCGAGTCTTCAAGGCGATGACCACCGCATCGACGTCGGCACTCAAGGGCTTTCGGGGAACTCCAATGGTCTGTACCACGCGCATGCCAGCACGAACCAAATTATTGGCCAGGTCAGTGGCCCCTGTGAAGTCATCGGCTATGCAGCCCAGAGACAGTTTCATGGATTTCAAATCAATTGAGAGGGGTCTTCAGCCTCTATCACTTGCTGAGCCCAATTGGTCAGTTTGGAAGTATCGGCGCGCAAAACCTCTTGTTTGACCGCCAAGATTTGAGTCGGATGCATCGAAAACGAGCGCAATCCCAGCCCCAATAGCAGTCGAGTCAGCTGCGGGTCGCCCGCCATTTCGCCACACACCGAAATGGATTTGCCCGCTTGCTGCCCCGCCCGAATGGTGTCGGCCACCAAACGCAACACCGCCGGATGCAAAGGGTCATACAAATGGGCCACCGATTCGTCGGTGCGATCAATCGCCAAGGTGTACTGAATCAGGTCGTTGGTGCCGATCGACAGAAAGTCAAAATGCCGCAAGAACAGAGGCAAGGACAAGGCAGCTGCCGGCACTTCGATCATGGCTCCGATCTTGACCGGACCATGGGCCAAGCCGCGGTTGTCCAATTGAACCCGAGCATGGTCAATCAAAGACAGGGTTTGGCGAATTTCACGGGCATGAGCCAACATGGGGATCAAGATGTTGACTTGGCCTTTGGCTGCCGCTCGCAACAAAGCCCTCAACTGGGTCAAAAACATGGCCGGGTCAGCCAAACTCCAACGGATGGCTCGCAGTCCCAGCGCAGGGTTCAGGTGCGCATCTTCGCGCAAATTTTTATCTAGAGGTTTGTCGGCTCCGATGTCCACCGTTCGGATGGTGACCGGCAAACCTTGCATGCCGTCCAGCGCCCGGCAGTAAGCCTGGTACTGCTCTTCTTCATCGGGCAGTTGAACTTCACGGCCCATGAACAAAAACTCACTGCGAAACAAACCCACACCCACCGCACCCACTTCCAAGGCAGCGGGTGTGTCCTCGGGCATTTCAATGTTGGCCAACAGTTCGATTCGATGACCATCCAGCGTCACCGCAGGCCTGTGGCGCAAGCGAGACAAGCGCTCGCGATCGATTTCTGCTTGGCGCTGCTTGAACACATATTCGTCCAAGATGATGGGCGATGGGTCCACGATGACCACCCCCGCATCGCCATCGATGATGACCATGTCATCTTGCCGAATCAGGTGGCTGGCCTGCCTGGTGCCCACCACGGCCGGAATATCCAGACTGCGCGCCACGATGGCCGTGTGCGATGTTTTGCCTCCCACATCGGTGACAAATCCAGCAAACACGCTTTGCTTGAATTGCAGCATGTCGGCTGGTGATAAATCGTGCGAGACCAAAATCAATGGCACTTCGCACTGATCATCCAAGGCCAGATCTTGCTGTCGATGGGTCGCTCGTTTTTGGGCCGCCTGAGCCTGTGGCGTCAACACATCTGCATCGCCCTTGAGTTGGCGCAACAGTCGCTCCACCACCTGCTCAAGATCGCCCTTGCGCTCGCGCAAGTAGGGGTCTTCCATTTCTTCAAATTGGCGAGCCACCACTTCCAACTGACTGGTCAGGGCCCACTCGGCGTTGTACAAACGCTCTTGCACCCAAGTCTTGACGCCTTCTTCCAGCATCTGATCTTGCAGCAGCATCAGGTGCACGTCCAGCAAAGCAGACAACTCTGGCGGTGCATCTTTGGGCAAGCCTGCGTGAAGCCGATGAATTTCTTGAATGACCGCATCGCGGGCCGTGGCCAGTCTTTTGATCTCTTGCTGAATTTGTTCAGGCTCAATGAAATAGTGCGCGACATCGACACGACTGGAAGAAATCAGCACCGCACGCCCGATGGCAATGCCTCGGGCCACAGCCAGTCCGTGCAATGCCAAGGTCATGCTTATTCACCCTCACCGAATTTGTCGTGGATCAAGGCCAGCAGGGCGTCCATGGCTTGCTGCTCTTGTTCGCCATCGGTCTCTAGCTCGACCTCGGTGCCGATGCCTGCGGCCAACATCATCACACCCATGATGCTTTTGGCATTGACTCGGCGGTCATTTCGGGTCATCCAAACTTCACAAGGAAAACTGCCCGCCAATTTAGAAAGCTTGGCAGAGGCTCGGGCGTGCAAGCCCAGTTTATTGCTGATGGTCACGAGAGAGTGGATCATGGCTGCGTTGATTTTGGTTTTGAGGAGCGGTTTGGGCCACTGGCATGATGCCTTGAGTGCCGCCGCTGAGCGCGCGCGTGGCCAGCACTTCGAGCGATTCTCGTCGATAGCTGATCGCGCGCAATAACATGGGCAAATTCACACCTGCGATCAGCTTGGCATCCATGCCGCCTACCCATTTTTGGGCCACATTACAGGGCGTGGCCCCGAAAACGTCGGTCATGACCAAGGTGGGACGATCACCATCCATTTCCGTGGCAATGCGGATGGCCGCCAGCGTATCGCTGGGCGGTGCGTTGGGCTGTACATCGATGGCCATCACATCTTGCGCACAATCTGGAAACACATGCAGCGCACATTGACGCAAGGCGTGGGCCAGCGGAGCATGTGCGATGAGCAAGATGCGGGTATGGGACATGGCTGTGCTTTCAGTTTCCATTATCGGCTCTGCGCCACCAAAACCACAGCCATGACCCCAAGGTGGTGGCCCCCAGGCAAGCCAAAGCCATCAAAAAACGACTGGGCTCGGACAGCCCCAAGGCCGCCCCCAAATCAATCAAACAGCCAAACAGCCACTGCATGGCAAAAACGCCGGCAAAGATGACCAGGTTGAAACCCGACAGGCCGCGTCCGGCCAGATGGTCAGGAAAGGCCATGCCGATGGCCGGTTGGGCCATGCCCACTGCCGAGCAAGTGATGAAAAACAGGGCCCAATCGACAGTGCCCGTCTCGGTGCCTCGCAACAACAACCACAGCAAAGCCAAGACATTCAAGGGCAATCCCAACGCAATCAAGCGATTGGGATTCCAGCCCCACCGGACCAATCGGGGCATGGCCCAGCCCCAAGCCCAAAAAGTGAACAGCATCACCGCATTGATCCCAAACAAACCGGTGGCGGCTTGCAACGGGGTGTAGCCACTGACCTTGACCAACCAAGGTCCTGTCCACAGGGTTTGCATGGCAAACATGCCGCCATACACAAAAAAAGCCAGCGGCCACATGCGCTGGAAATACCGATTTCTCCAGACGGGCGCATAAGCCTGCCATAGCCCCTCAGGCTTAGGGGTTGCGCCATGGGGTGACGTGTCCCCCCCATGGGGTCTTGGCACCGCTTTCCACTCGGGGATTTCCACCCACAACCAAGCGATGGCCAGCAAAAAAAGCGCGGCCAAGCCCACAAACAAAGGGCGCCAGCCCAACCAAGGCAACAGCCACTGAACGGGCAAAGTCGAGCACAACATGCCCAGAGAACCCGTCATCAGCATCCACGAATTGGCGCGCACTTGGCTGCTGGCTGGCAACCAGCGCCTGAAGGCCGTCAAAGGGGCCATCAAGCAGCCACTGACGCCCACACCGATCAAGACGCGGGAGATCAACAGGTGATTGAATTCGCGCGCCCATGCAAAGGCCAAACTGCCCAGCACAGCAATCAATAACATTGAACAAGCCACCCAACGTGGCCCCCGATGGTCCAGCCACCGTCCCATGGGCAATTGAGTGGCTGCAAAGCCAAAGAAATAGCCACCTGCCAGCAAGCCCAGGTCGCTGCCATCCAATGCAAATTCTTCTACCAAATTGGGGGACAAGGTGGCGGTGATGGCCCTGACCAAGGTCGACAGAAAATAAGCAAACGCAAAGGCGAGAAAGACCCGCACCACTTGACTTTGTTTCATGGCAAGGACACGCCTTCTTCCAAATTTTGTAAAACGGCCAATGGAATTTGTGCCCCCTGGGCATAGACGGCCAATTGATATGCATGTCGTTCGTTCACCCACCAATAAAAGTGAGCCTGTCGCCCGGCAGCGCTGGCGTCCAGCTGCGCCCCCTGATCCACTGTCTTGCCCACACTTTTGTTCAAGGGCATCAGCGCCAAAGGCGCGTCGATGTGGGCGCCCAAACTCTTCAAGCTGGCTTGTTGCCACACCGACAAAACCTCTTGGGATTTGGCACCATGGGGCAATGGAAGATGGGACCAAGTGAATTGCAAACCTTGTATTTCACAACCTTGCATCGACAACCGGGTTTCATCAGAACCCAACACGACCTTGCGTTGAGCCAGTTCGGGCTTGCAAGGCAACATGACTCGATCAGGCGCGTCTTCGAACCTGGCTTCGCGCCAATTCAAACCCTGTCCACAGGCCATCAGCCCCCATGCCAAGGCGAGGGTCATCCAGCGTGATTGCATGCCCATTCAGATGATCTGCTGTGCGCGCAACTGGGCGATGCGTGATTCGTCATATCCCAGCACCTCGCGCAAAATTTCATCGGTGTGCTGGCCCATGGTGGGCGGGGGCAAATCGCGACGCACTGGCGTTTGGCTCAACTTCATGGGGCTAGAGACCAGCTCAAAGGGCGTGCCCACCGAATGCTGCCATGGGCTGACCATGCCACGCTCGCGCACTTGCGGGTCGGCAAACACCTCGGCCAAATTGTTGATAGGCCCTGCGGGCACCTGGTGCTTTTCAAGGTCGGCCAACCACTGGGCTTTGGGACGGGCTTTGAAGACGGCTTCCAACATGGGCACCAACACAGCGCGGTTGCGCACCCGATCGGCATTTTTGGCAAAACGCGGATCGGTGGCCCACTCGGGATGGCCAGCAATGCCACAAAACTTGGCAAACTGTCCATCGTTGCCCACCGCCAAAATCATGTGGTCACGTCCGCCTTGCGGGGTGGGTGCGGTTTCAAAGACTTGATAGGGCACCACGTTTTGGTGGGCATTGCCCATGCGGCCAGGCACTTTGCCCTCGTGTTGGCCAGCCACCAGGTAGTTGGCGCCCAAATTGGCCAACATCGCCACCTGGGTGTCGAGCAAGGCCATGTCGATGTGCTGCCCTTGTCCGGTGCGCTCGGCATGGCGCAACGCAGCCAAAACAGCCACCGTGGCGTACATGCCGGTGAACAAATCGGCCACCGCCACGCCCACTTTTTGCGGACCACCCCCCAATTCGTCGCGCTCACCCGTCACGCTCATCAGGCCACCCATGCCCTGAATGGCGTAGTCGTAGCCTGCGCGCAATCGATAAGGTCCGTTTTGTCCAAACCCCGTGATGCTGCAATAGACCAATTTGGGGTTGATGGCCAACAAACTGTCGGCATCCAGCCCGTAGCGGGCCATGTCACCGACCTTGAAGTTTTCGATGAAGACGTCGCAGTGGCGCACCAACTCGCGGATCAGGTCTTGCCCGCCAGGCTTGGAGATGTCACAGGTGATGGATCGTTTGTTGCGATTGGCCCCCAGGTAATAGGCTGCCTCGGTGGTTTCTTGACCGGCCGGGGTTTTCAAATAAGGGGGGCCCCAGGTGCGGGTGTCGTCACCGGCACCTGGGCGTTCTACTTTCAATACATCGGCGCCCAAGTCGCCTAGATTTTGTGTGCACCAAGGTCCCGCCAACACGCGGGATAAATCCAAGATGCGAATGCCGTCTAAAGAGTTCATGACAGCATTTTAGGTCTGCTGGCCATGCCCTCATGTCGCCTGTTCACCCCCAGCATGGAGCCGGACCAAGCGCGCAGGTCGGTGGCCCAATGATCAGGCCGCCCCACCTCAGGTCATTGACGGAATGAGTCGTGGCAGTTTTTGCAGACACCGCCAGAAGCACTGAAAGCGGCCTTCAGGTCGTCGGCTTTGCCGCTGCGTGCCGCTGCCACCACCTTGGGCACTTCGGTCAGCAACTTGTCTTGAGCCTCTTGAAATTTGGCGGCATCCTTCCAAATTTCGGGTTTGGCCTTGCTCTCGATGCTTTGGGTGTCTGCACCAAAACCAGCCCAGGGCAATTTGTGCGTCACTTCCAGCACGGCCGCGTTGTCGGCTGCGACTTTGGCGTCATAGGGGATGCGCCCTTGCGCCATGCCGGCCAGGCGAGCCCAGTGGGTGCCCATGACCGTCAGGGCCGCTTTGCGGTATTTGACGGCATCATCGGGCTTGGCAAATTGGGCCCAAGCCGACCCGGCCAAGGTGATGGCGCTGGTGGCAACAAACAAAGTCAACATGCGTTTCATGACGGCTCCTTGGGTGTGTCAAAAAAATTCGCTATATTTGTCATTTAACCATGATTAAATGACAAGGTATGCGCACACTGAGAATTTGGGATTTGCCCACAAGGTTATTTCACTGGTCTCTGGCTTTGTGTGTGGTCGGCCTGATCGTCACCTCCAAATTGGGCGATGACTGGCTGGAATGGCATGCCCGCTTGGGCTATGCGGTGCTCAGCCTGCTGGGTTTTCGTCTGATTTGGGGCATCGTGGGTGGCCGCTGGTCACGCTTTGCCCACTTCGTTCCCAGCCCACAGCGGCTGAAGGACTACCTGTCGGGCCGGTATGCCCATGCAGCGGGCCATAACCCGCTGGGGGCCTTGTCTGTGCTGGCCATGTTGGCGGTGCTGCTGTTGCAAGTGACCAGCGGCATGATGATCAACGACGAAGATGCTGGCTTCATGGGACCCTTGTATGCCCATGTGCCGGGCTGGCTGTCTGATTTGGCGGGCGAATACCACGAAGACGTGGGTCAGTTTTTGATCTACGCCCTGGTGGCTTTGCATGTGGCGGCCATCACCTGGCATGTCAAACGGCACAACCCCAAGTTGGTGCGCGCCATGCTCAGCGGAGACCAAGAGGTGGCGGCCGATGTCCAGCCCAGCGCCGACGGCTGGGGCTCGCGCCTGTTTGCCCTGGCCTGCTGGCTGATCTGCCTGGCTGCTGTGACCTGGCTGACCCTTTAACCCCATGGGTCAACCCTTGCCCGTCGAGTTGGCAGAGCCGCAATCGGCCACAGAGCTGCAGGCCGCTGCCGATATATTCAAAGAATATGGCGACAGCCTGGGCATCGACCTGTCGTTTCAGGGGTTTGAACAAGAGCTGATCACCCTGCCGGGTCTGTATGCCGCCCCCAAAGGCACCTTGCTGTTGGCTTGGGTGGATGGCGATTTGGCCGGATGTTGCGCGCTGCGGCCCTTGGATGAAGCCGATGCGCCCAACGCGGCCGAGATGAAACGCTTGTACGTGCGGCCGGCTTATCGACGTTTTGGTCTGGGCCGCTTGCTGGCCGAAGCGGTGCTGGATGCTGCCCGGCGCATGGGCTACAGCAGCGTGCTGCTGGACACGCTGGACGACATGGAGGCGGCACGCGCTTTGTACGAAGAGTTGGGCTTTTTCGAAATACCCCCCTACTATCACAACCCGGTGGCGGGCTCACACTACTTGCGCGTCGATCTGGAATGAGCCATGGGGCAGTGTCACCTGCCCCATGATCTCGCGTTGCCATGAATGGAGGTCTGACCCCCATTCGTTTTCAGCCTTTGGCCTGAGCCAACAGGGTGTCGGCGTCGCTGACTTCGAATTTGCCAGGGCCTTCCACGTTCAGGCTGACCACTTTGCCATTCTTGACCAACATCGAATAGCGGTTAGAGCGCAAACCCATGCCGCGTGCTGTCAAATCCAGGGTCAAGCCCGTGGCCTTGGCGAAATCGGCACTGCCATCACCCAACATGCGCACTTTGCCGTCGGTTTTTTGGTCGCGGGCCCAGGCGCCCATGACAAAGGCGTCGTTGACGCTGACGCACCAAATCTCATCCACGCCAGCTTTGCGAAGCTCGTCGTACTTGGCCACATAACCAGGCACGTGCTTGGCTGAGCAGGTGGGCGTGAATGCGCCAGGCAAAGCAAACAAAGCAATGGTTTTGCCAGCGCTGGCTTTGGCCACATCGACGGGGTTGGGGCCGATGCTGCAACCATTGCCCTCGACTTCCGAGTACTCCATCAAGGTGGCGCTGGGCAAACTGTCTCCGACTTTGATCATGCTGTTCTCCATCAAAAGGTTAAGGTGAGGTCAAAAAAAAACAACCCACTGATTGTGGGTTGTTTTTCAAAACCTTGCAGGGCTCAAAGATTGCTGAAGATCCCGAGCCCAGCCACCCTCCAACCGGTTGGCTGGACGGCGGCGGCATCACACCGCTGCGGCTTTTTCGACCAAACGGGTGGCGACCCAGTTTTTGGTCTTGGAGATCGGCCGGCTTTCGGTGATCTCGATGATGTCGCCCAAGTGGTACTCGCCCTTTTCGTCGTGCGCATGGTACTTGGAGGACTTGGCAACGATCTTGCCATACAGCTCGTGCTTGACGCGACGCTCGACCAACACGGTGACCGTTTTGGCGCGCTTGTCACTGACCACCTTGCCAATCAAGGTGCGCTTGAGGGATTTTTTAGCTTCCGTCATGGTCGTTCCTTATTTGGCGGCGCGCTTTTCAGCGAGGATGGTTTTGGCACGGGCCACGGCACGGCGGGTCAAGCCCAGTTGTGCGGTATTGCCCAGTTGTTGGGTGGCTTTTTGCATGCGCATGCCAAAGTGAGCTTTTTGCAATTCTTTGACTTCGGTTTGCAAAGCGGCGACGTCTTTTTCGCGCAGTTCAGAGG
>CAWUNN010000040.1:0-10184 GCA_963923185.1 uncultured Limnohabitans sp.
AAAAGAGCTGGCCGCCACCATGGGCGAAGGGGTCTCTGACCTCAACTTGGCCGCCCAGCCCCCCGCCGTGATCTTGATGGCCGGCTTGCAAGGGGCGGGTAAAACCACCACCACCGCCAAACTCGCGCGCCATCTGATCGACAAGCGCAAGAAAAAGGTATTGACCGTCTCGGCCGACGTGTATCGCCCCGCGGCGATCGAGCAGCTCAAAACCGTCACGGCCCAAGCGGGCGCCGAATGGTTTCCGAGTGCCGCCGATCAAAAGCCCTTGGACATTGCGCGCGCGGCGCTGGACCATGCCAAACGCCATTACTTTGATGTGTTGTTGGTCGATACCGCCGGTCGTTTGGCCATTGATGAAGCGCTGATGCAAGAAATCAGAAGCTTGCACCAGGCCTTGAACCCCATCGAGACGTTGTTCGTAGTCGACGCCATGCAAGGCCAAGACGCCATGAACACGGCGCGTGCCTTCAAAGAGGCGCTGCCTTTGAGCGGCATCGTGTTGACCAAAACCGATGGCGATTCACGCGGTGGTGCCGCCTTGTCGGTGCGTCAAATCACCGGCGCGCCGTTGAAATTTGCTGGCACCAGCGAAAAAATCGATGGGCTCGAAGTCTTTGATGCCGATCGCCATGCAGGGCGCATTTTGGGCATGGGCGACATCGTGGCCTTGGTCGAGCAAGTCACGGCGCACGTCGACCTGAAAGCCGCCGAAAAACTGGCGGCCAAAGTCAAAAGTGGTGAAGGCTTTGACCTGAATGATTTTTTGTCGCAAATTCAACAAATGCGACAAATGGGCGGCCTGAGCAGCCTGATGGACAAGCTGCCCACGCAGTTGGCCGGCAAAGCCAAAGAATCTGACCTGCAGCGTGCCGAAAAAGAAATCGTGCGCAAGCAAGGCATCATCCACAGCATGACCCCCGCTGAGCGGGCCCGTCCAGACATCATCAAAGCCACCCGCAAGCGCCGCATCGCCCAAGGCGCAGGCGTTCAAGTCCAAGACGTCAACCGCTTGCTCAACGAGTTTGGGCAAATGCAGGACATGATGAAAAAAATGCGTGGTGGCGGCCTCATGAAAATGATGAAACGCATGGGCGCCCTTAAAGGGGGCTTTCCCGGCATGCCCCGCTGAATTAATTGGGGTCAGACCCCCATTTTTCGTTGCCAAACCGAGACAATTAATTGGGGTCAGACCCCAATTAAAGTGTGGCGACTTCGCCACGCAGTGAGTGGGGCAAGGCGCTGGTGATGCGCACATCGAGCATGTGCCCGATCAGGCGTTGGCGCTGGGGGCCACCGTCGAAGTTGACGATGCGGTTGCATTCGGTGCGGCCCATGAGTTCGGCTGCGTTTTTGCGCGAAGGGCCTTCGACCAAGATCCGTTGGGTGGTGCCGACCCGGCTGTCGCTGATGGCGCGCACGTGGGTTTCAATCACGGCTTGCAGGTGCTGCAGGCGTTTGAGTTTTTGCTCTTGCGGGGTGTCGTCACTCAAGTTGGCCGCAGGGGTGCCGGGTCGTGGACTGAAGACGAAGCTGAAGGACGCATCAAAACCGACGTCATCGATGAGCTTCATCATCTGATCAAAGTCTTGTGCGGTCTCGCCTGGAAAGCCGACGATGAAGTCCGAGCTGAGCGACAAGCCGGGGCGCACCGCACGCAAGCGGCGCACGATGTTTTTGTATTCCAGTGCGGTGTAGCCGCGCTTCATGGCCATCAAAATGCGGTCGCTGCCGTGTTGCACCGGCAGGTGCAGGTGGTTGACCAATTGCGGCACTTTGCCGTACGCCTCGATCAGGCGTTGGGTGAATTCGTTGGGGTGACTGGTGGTGTAGCGCAGCCGCTCGATGCCTGGGATTTCGGCCACGTACTCAAGCAACAGCGCAAAGTCGGCCAGCTCTGAGGTTTGGCCCATGGCCCCTCGGTAGGCGTTGACGTTTTGGCCCAATAAGGTGATCTCTTTGACGCCTCGTGCGACCAAACCCGCCACTTCGGTCAATACATCGTCCAAGGGTCGGCTGACCTCTTCACCCCGGGTGTAGGGCACCACACAATAAGAGCAGTATTTGGAGCAGCCCTCCATGATGCTGACAAACGCACTGGCCCCCTCGACTCGGGCGGGAGGCAGGTGATCGAATTTTTCAATTTCAGGGAAGCTGATGTCGACTTGGGGGGTCTGGCGCTGTTCGCGCTGGTTGAGCAGTTCGGGCAAGCGGTGCAAGGTTTGCGGCCCAAACACCACGTCAACATAAGGTGCACGCTCGATGATGGCCGCACCCTCTTGGCTGGCGACACAGCCACCGACGGCAATTTTGACGCCGCGTTGTTTGAGGTGTTTGACCCGCCCCAAATCAGAAAAGACTTTCTCTTGGGCTTTTTCGCGCACCGAACAGGTGTTGAACAAGATCAAATCGGCTTGTTCGGGGTCGTCGGTTTTTTCATAACCCTGAGCGGCGCCCAGGACGTCGGCCATTTTGTCCGAGTCGTACTCGTTCATCTGGCAGCCAAAAGTTTTGATGTAGACCTTGCGGCTCATGGTGTAGATCCAGAGGCAAAAGCCCTATTATCGGTGTTTTGCCAAGAGGCAACCGCCCCTGTCTTTGAAAGCCCCCTCATGAGCCACTTTGAACAAGTCATTTTGTACACCGATGCGGATGGCCGAGCCCGCTTCAAGACCCACCCCATTGCTTTGGACCAGGGCACCCCACAGTCGCGCTTGTCGGCGCTGATGTCCAGCGGCGGCTTGCAGTTGCGCGAAAGCCCCGTGGGTTTTCAAAGCCAATTCCATGTCACCACCACCCCGCAATGGGTGTTCATTTTGCAGGGCCAAATGGAGATCCGGTTGCAAGATGGCAGCTGCCGAGTGTTTGGGCCCGGCCAGCACTTTTTCTCGGCCGACACCTTGCCTTCGGGCGTGGCGTTTGACCCTGCGCTGCACGGTCATGCCAGTCGGCAAGTGGGGGACCAGCCCCTGATCACGGCCTTTGTGCGCGGTTGAAGTTCAAGACTGCACCAGCTGTTTGGCGCGCGAGATGGACATCAGCATGCCCAAAGCGATGCCCAAGGTCACCATGGCTGTGCCACCATAACTGATGAAGGGCAAAGGCACGCCCACCACAGGCAAGACGCCGCTGACCATGCCCATGTTGACAAAGGCATAGGTGAAAAAAATCATGCTGATGCTGCCCGCCAACAAGCGGGCAAACAGCGTGGGTCCTTCCAGCGCCAGGGTCAAGCCACGCACCACCACAAAGAAAAACACCCCGCACAAAAACCAGGTGCCCAGCAGCCCAAACTCTTCCGAGTAGGCCGCAAAAATGAAGTCGGTGGTGCGCTCGGGGATGAAGTCCAAGTGGGTTTGGGTGCCTTGCATGAACCCTTTGCCTGCCCATCCCCCTGAACCGATGGCGATCAGCCCTTGCAAGATGTGAAAGCCTTTGCCCAGCGGATCGCGCGAGGGGTCGAGCAAGGTGCAAATGCGTTGCTGTTGGTAGTTGTGCAACAGGGGCCAGCGCACCCCATCGGCGCACAGTTCGGGTTCAAACCCAATCAACAATCCGGCTGCCACCAAGCCCAAGACCAAGGGGGGCCAGATCCAGCGCCATTTCAGACCTGCAAAAAAGATCACATACAGCCCGGCACTGAGGACCAGCAAGGCGGTGCCCAAGTCGGGTTGCTTGATGATCAAGCCCACGGGCACCCACAAAATCAGCAAGGCCAAACAAAAGTCCAGCGGTCGCAATTGCCCTTCTCGGTTTTGAAACCACCAAGACAGCATGAGGGGCACGCCGATTTTGAGCAATTCACTGGGTTGAATCACCACGCCCAAGTGGATCCAACGGGTGGCACCCTTTTTGGTGATGCCAAACAAGGCCACGGCCACCAGCAACAACACCCCCAGTGCGTAAACGGGCACGGCCAGGCTCATCCATTTTTGCGGTGGCACCTGGGCCACCGCCACCATCACCAAGCCGGCAATCAACAAATTGCGCGTTTGGTCCCAAAACCGATCACCGTTGGCAAAGCCTGACGAGTACATGGTGACCAAACCGGTCAAGGCCAACAAGCCGACGGCGGCCAGCAAGGGCAGGTCAAAGCCGCGCAACAAAAAAAACAAGCGCGACACAAGCGATGGGCGTTCGATGACCACGGGCATGGGTCTATTATCCCTGCCAGATCTGGTGGGCGCATGGGACAATCGGTGGATGTACGCGATATTTGAAGAGGCCGGCAAGTTTTTGGGTGGCCGCATCCTGTCTGAAGCCGACGCGTCGGCCCAAATTGAGCTGGACTCGGGCAAACGGGTCAAGGTCAAAGCGCCCCACATCGTGCTGCGCTTTGAGCAACCCTCTCCATCGGTGGTGTTGACCCAAGCCCAACAAGCCAGTGTCGACATCGATTTGGATCTGGCCTGGGAGTTCGCCCCGGCCGAAGATTTTGGCTTTGGCGAGTTGGCACGCGATTATTTTGGCGATCAACTGGGCCTGGCCCAGCAAGCTGCCATGTTGCTGCGTTTGCACGAGTCGCCGCATTACTTTCGACGCGCAGGCAAGGGGCGTTTTAGAAAGGCCGATGCCGAGGTGCTCAAACAAGCCTTGGCCGCCATTGAAAAGAAAAAACAGGTGCAAGCCCAAATCGACCAATGGGCCCAAGAATTGGCGCAAGGTGCTTGTCCGCAGGCCATTCAAAGCCAAATTTTCAAGGTGCTGTTCAAGCCAGATAAAAACTCGGCCGAGTACCGCGCAGTGGCCCAAGCCTCACGCGACACCCAAACGCCGCCCCTGACTTTGCTGCAGCGTGCAGGCGCCATCGGCTCGGCGTTTCAGTTTCATTGGCATCGGTTTTTGTTTGAGCACTTTCCCAAAGGCGTTGAGTTTCAAGCTGTGCATGCGCCCGAGATCACTGACGATTTGCCCTTGGCTGCGGTGGTGGCCTATTCGATCGACGACAGCGAGACCACCGAAATCGATGATGCCTTGTCGGTGCAAGGCCTGGGCAGTGGCGTGGTGACCTTGGGCATCCACATTGCCGCACCGGGCATGGCTTTGAAACCGGGGGACGTCTTGGACGAGGTGGCGCGTCAGCGCCTGTCCACCGTGTACATGCCAGGGCAAAAAATCACCATGCTGCCCGACAACGTGGTGCAAGGCTACACCTTGATGGAAGGCCAAGATTGCCCGGCCGTGTCGCTGTATGTGAGTTTTGATGAGGCCAGCTTGAACATGCTGGAGCATCAAACACGGTTGGAGCGGGTTCACATCGGTGCCAATTTGCGCCATGACCAGTTGGACGCAGGTGTCACCGAGCAGTGGTTGCAAGACCCGCAGGCCCCATGGGCCTTGCAAACCCCACCACCGGCCATGCCCCAAGCGCAATTGGCCTGGTTGTACCGGTTGGCGCTGCACCTCAAGCGCCAACGCGAACAGGTGCGCGGCAAGCCTGAAAACTTCAATCGACCCGACTACACCTTTCGCTTGCTGGACATGGCATCGGGCACGCCCACAGGGCATGAGCACGTGCAAATTTCAGAGCGCCGTCGGGGGGCGCCATTGGATTTGATGGTGGCCGAGGCCATGATTTTGGCCAACAGCACCTGGGGGGGCTGGATGGCCTCTTTGGGGGTGCCGGCCATTTACCGCAGCCAGGCCAGTCTGGCCCCAGGCATCAAGGTGCGCATGGGCATCAAAGCCTTGCCCCATGCCGGCATCGGCGTGCCCAGTTACGCCTGGAGCACCTCGCCGCTGCGACGATACACCGATTTGGTCAATCAGTGGCAAATCATGGCTTGTGCCCGTCATGGCGCCACGGCCGCGTTGGCTGCGCCCTTTCAACCCAAAAGTGCCGAGTTGTTCTCGATCATTTCGGCCTTTGAGGCGGCCTATGCCGCCTACAACGCACACCAAGCTCAGATGGAGCGGTTTTGGACCTTGCAGCATTTGCGCCAGCACCACATCACCACCTTGGTGGCCAGCGTGATCAAGGTTTGGCCCGATCAGCCCACGGTGGTGCGCGCTGAGACTTTGCCTCTGGTGCTGACGGTGACGGCGCCGGGTTTGCAACGTGGGCAGCGGGTTCGCTTGCAACTGGGGCAAGTCGATGACATTGCCTTGGACATCACGGCCACCGTGTCAGAGGTGCTGCCTGCGGACATGCATGGGCAGACTGGGCACAGCGAAGAGCCTGACGAAGAAGAGATGAGCACGGCTGGCCCCTTGACGGTGGTCATTGACACCTCTGAAAGTGCTGCCATCCCCTCAGTCAGCGGGGACCATGAAAGCTGAAGGTCTTGCCTGGCCGCTCTTGGTGTCGGTCATGTTGCACCTGGCTGCCTTGTCGATTCCGGTGGCAGCCACTTGGGTGACGATCCAGTCGGTCCAAGCCCCGGCGCTGGAGGTGGTGTTGTTGAATGCCAAAAAATCGGCCAAAACCCCTGAAAAACCAATCAAAGCGCAGGCCCTGGCGCAAGCCACTTGGGTCGGTGGTGGTGATGCCGAGCGCGGGCGTGCCACCTCGATGTCCCATCCATCGACCCAGCCCGCACCGCCCGCACCCTCCAACGCCATGCAAGAGCAACTGGGTCGATTGGCCCAAGAACAACAGGCTTTGTTGGGTCAGCTGAAAAGACAATCGGCCCAGGCACCGGCGGCCGTGCAAAAGGCTTTGGCAGAAATCGAGCGGCGCATTCAAGATGAAAACGCCCGCCCGCGCACCCGCTTTTTGGGACCCTCGACCCAAGAGGTGGTGTACGCCGAATACTACGACCGTTTGCGACATCAGATCGAAGCATTGGGCACACGCCAGTTTCCGACGCGTGGCGGCAAGCCCTTGTATGGGGCCTTGACCCTGATCTTGACGGTCGATGCCAAGGGGCGAGTGGCAGCGCTTGAATTGGTGCAAAGCTCGGGTCAAGCCGACTTGGACCGCGGCGCTCGCGCCATCGCCAATGGGGCTGCGCCCTTTGGCGAGTTCAGCGCCGAGATGCGCCGGCATGCCGATCAATTGGCTTGGGTGATTCGCTTCACATTCAGTGCAGAATCGGGCTTGAAAACCCGTTCTTTTGACCCTGCCATCCGTCCCTGAAACCATGCGCATCCTTCGTTTTTTGCTGCACGGCGTGATCAAACCCTGGCTGGTGGGGGTGTTGGTGCTGGCCTTGGGTTTGCAGTTGTATTTTTTGTTGCGCATCGTGGCCATGCATTGGATCGATCCCACTTCGACCACCTTTGAGCGCAGCGAGTGGTGGCGCCTGCAGCGCAGCCCAGCGCACTTTCAATGGCAACAACAATGGGTGCCGATGGGGCAAATCTCGATTCATTTGCAACGCGCCATCATCACCTCTGAAGATGATCTTTTTACCCAACATCACGGGTTTCATTGGGACGCCATGCAAAAGGCTTGGCAAAAAAATGAACGCAGCCTGCTGATGGCGCAAAAGCATGGACAGGCCGTGCACCTGGTGGGGGGGTCTACCATCAGCCAGCAACTGGCCAAAAACTTGTTCTTGTCGGGTGAGCGCAACCATGTGCGCAAAGCACAAGAGCTGATCTTGACGTTTATGCTCGAGGCCGTCTTGAGCAAGCGCCGCCTGCTTGAGATCTACCTCAATCATGTCGAATGGGGTCAGGGTGTCTTTGGGGCTCAAGCGGCAGCGCGGCGTTATTTTGGCAAGGACGCTTCCCAACTCACCGAATGGGAGGCGGCCCGATTGGCGGTGATGTTGCCGCGCCCCAAGTGGTTTGAGCGCCACCCCGATTCGCCCTATTGGGCCGATCGCTCAGAGGTGATTTTGTCGCGCATGGCGGGTGCCAAAACCCCCTGATCGGCCAAGATCTCGGCCAACACCGCATCGACCCCCTCTTGCCATGTGGGCAGACGGACCTGCCAGGTGTGTTCCCAAGCCTTTGGATTAAGTCGCGAGTTCAAGGGGCGTTGGGCCGGTGTCGGGTACTGATCGGTGGTGATGGGCTGGATCTGATCGGCCGTGACGCGCAAGCCCAGGCCCCAGCGCGCAGCTTGACCCAGCACATGAACGGCATAGGCGTGCCAGTTGGTGTGCCCATGGGCACACAGGTGATAAAGCCCCCAAGGCACGGGTGAGCCCAGGCGAGCCAATTTCAGGGCCTGACGACATGCCTGCAGTGATTGCTGGGCCAATAACTGTGCCGAGGTGGGTGCACCCCATTGGTCGCTGACCACCCGCAATGTGTCGCGCTCTTGAGCCAACTTCAACATGGTTTTGATGAAGTTGCCGCCATGGCGGCCAAATACCCAGCTGGTGCGCATCAGCAGATGTTGGGGCGCATGGGCTTGCACCGCCCATTCGCCCATGCGTTTGGTGCGTCCATAGGCGCTTTGAGGATCGGTGGCGTCGCTCTCAAGGTAAGGACGATCCAGTTTTCCATTGAACACATAGTCGGTGGAGAAATGCAACAAGACGGCATGATGCCGACCCGCGTAGCGCGCCAATTCTTCGACCGAGTCGGCATTGATCGCTTGCGCCAATGCAGGTTCTGATTCAGCCCGGTCCACTGCGGTGTAGGCCGCGGCGTTGATGATCAGACCGGGTCGAAGGTCTGCGACAAAAGAGCGCACTTGATCGGGGCGTGACAGGTCGCACCGCTGTCGATCTGCCCAGACCCAATGACTGGCCAGCCCCAAACCCAGCCCTGAATCGACGGCTTGCCGGATGGCGTGTCCCAGTTGCCCGTTGATGCCCAGCACCAAGGCCGGGCGATCCAGGCCCAGCTCAGGCGTATTGTTGTTGGACCCAGTCACGGTAGGCACCACTGGTGACATCGGCAACCCATTGCGGATGATCCAAATACCACTGGATGGTTTTGCGGATGCCCGTGGCAAAGGTTTCTTGGGGACGCCAACCCAACTCGCGTTCGATTTTGCGAGCGTCGATCGCATAGCGACGGTCATGCCCGGGCCGATCGGCCACAAAGGTCATTTGCTGGGCATAGGACACGCCGTCGGCTCGGGGGTGCAATTCATCCAGAGTGGCACACACGGTGCGAACCACATCGAGGTTGGTCATCTCATTCCACCCCCCAATGTTGTAGGTCTCACCCAGCACGCCGGCTTGCAAGACCCGCCAAATGGCGCGAGCATGGTCCTGGACATACAGCCAATCTCTGATTTGCAGGCCATCGCCATAAATGGGCAAAGGCTCTCCATTCAAGGCGCGGTGGATGACCAAGGGGATCAGTTTTTCGGGGAAATGCAAGGGTCCGTAATTGTTCGAGCAGTTGGTGGTCAACACAGGCAGGCCATAGGTGTGATGCCAGGCCCTGGCCAAGTGATCGGCTGCGGCTTTGGTGGCCGAATAGGGGCTGTTGGGCTCAAAACGATGGGCCTCAGTAAAAGGCTCGGCCTGGGGTGACAAGCTGCCATACACCTCGTCGGTGCTGACTTGTAGAAACCGGAAGTCCACACTGGGGTGTTTTTGCAAATGAGCCCGGGTGCATTCAAGCAAATTGAAGGTGCCCAAAATGTTGGTTTGCAAAAAATCCGCAGGCCCGTGGATGGAGCGATCGACGTGCGACTCGGCAGCAAAGTGAACCAGTGCTTGGGGTTGATGGGTCTGTAAGAGTTGACTGACCAAAGCCTGATCGGCGATGTCGCCGTGCACAAAAACGTGCCGAGCGTCACCTTGCAACGAGGCCAGGTTGGCCATGTTGCCGGCATAGGTCAACTTGTCCAGATTGATCACGGTCAAATCTGGGTGTTGATGCAAGACCCACTGGACGAAATTGCTGCCGATGAAACCGGCACCGCCGGTGACCAGCAAGGTGTGAGGGCTAAAGATAGGGGTCATGACTCGGCACCTGTCCCATCGACCTCACTCAGAGGCTTGCAGTTCTGGGGCGGGGGTTTCTCCCAGGACGGTGCCTCGCACCATGTCGCGCAACAGCTTTTTCTCTTGGAAGCTGAGGGTGCGATCCAGCGCCTTGCGCACCCGCAACAACAAGTGGCGATCGACCTCTTGGGGAATGCCGCGACTGACCTGCAGTTCTTCGCGCAAGTCTTCACGCAGGTCTTCGGGCTCGTCGTTCCACCAAGCTTGCACCACTTCGCTCAGAACCGGGCGGATGTTGTCGATCTCATCGCTGGGCGCTGGACGTGGGGCGCCACGCACAAAGCGTGCTTGGGTCAAATCACGCACCGCATGTTCATTGAGCAC
>CAWUNN010000041.1:0-9995 GCA_963923185.1 uncultured Limnohabitans sp.
CAGAGTAGATCGTCGGCAGCGTCAGATGTGTATAAGAGACAGCTGTACGTTGGGCAGCAACTTGCGGGCCTTCAAGACCCGCTTTTGCAGTTGTTCATTGGCGCCTTGCCACTGGGCCCGAAAGGCGGTCGGATCGCGTTCAAATTGATCTCGGCGCACGATGACCTCCATGCGCACATCAAGATCTTGCGGGGTTTTGACGTCCACCGACAAGCCAAATCGATCCAGCAGTTGGGGCCGCAGTTCGCCCTCTTCGGGGTTGCCGCTGCCCACCAGCACAAAGCGAGCTGGGTGTCGCAGGCTCAGGCCTTCGCGCTCGACCAGGTTTTCGCCCGAGGCGGCCACATCGATCAACAGGTCCACCAGGTGGTCCTCCAGCAGGTTGACCTCGTCGATGTACAAGAACCCTCGGTGGGCACGGGCCAACAGGCCGGGGGCAAATTCACGTACGCCATGCACCAAGGCTTTTTCTAAATCCAGGGCACCTACCACCCGATCTTCGGTGGCCCCCAGCGGCAGATCGACCACGGGCACTGGCCGTGTTGCGGTCTTTTTTCCAGGGTGTTGTCCGCAACTGGCGCAAGAACTACCGCCTTGGCTGGCTGGGTCGCAACCGTAAGCACAGCCACTGACCACTTTGATGGGGGGCAGCAGATCGGCCAGGGCCCGCACGGCAGTCGATTTGCCCGTGCCACGGTCGCCCATGATCAGCACCCCTCCTACCGCCTGATCGACTGCCACGATTTGCAGAGCCAAGGTCATGTCGTCTTGACCGACCAGGGCCGCAAAAGGGTATGTGTGTGCCATGGGCCTTTATTCCTTCTTGATTTCAGGGGTATTATCGAGTTCGACAATATAAAGTGTCAACCATAATTGACATAAGCGGTTTTGTCCCTTAAATTGGGTGCAAACCAAAAAGGGGCCTCCCACATGTCCGTGCTTGACACCTTGAATGACCCCAGCGACTTGAGGCGACTGCCCCAGCAGCGGTTGACCGAGGTCTGCGCAGCCTTGCGCCATGAGTTGCTTCACAGTGTGGCCAGCACCGGCGGCCACCTCAGTGCCAACCTGGGCACAGTCGAGTTGTCGGTGGCCTTGCACCATGTGATGGAGACTCCGCACGATCGGATCATTTGGGACGTAGGGCATCAGGCCTATGGCCACAAGATATTGACCGGGCGTCGAGCCCAAATGTCGGGTTTGCGCCAACGCGGTGGCATCAGTGGCTTTCCGCGTCGCTCAGAGAGCCCATACGACGCCTTTGGAACGGCCCATTCGTCCACCAGCATCTCGGCCGCCTTGGGCATGGCCATGGGGTCTCGCCTCAAGGGCGAATCGCGCAAAGTGGTGGCGGTCATCGGCGATGGCGCCCTGAGTGCCGGCATGGCCTACGAGGGCATGAACAACGCAGGCGCCAGCGACCTGGATGTGCTGGTCGTGTTGAACGACAACGACATGTCGATCAGCCCGCCTGTAGGGGCGCTCAGCGATTACCTCAAGCGCTTGATGCAAGGGCGTTTTGAGCGCGCGCGTCAGCGCTTGGGTGAACGATTGCGCGAATTCGCTCCGCCCTTGTTTGAGCTGGCCCGCCAGTTTGAGCAACAAGCCAATGGCTGGGTCCAGCCCGAGACCCTGTTTGCCAAGTTGGGCTTCACTTACCACGGCCCCATCGACGGCCATGATGTGGACTTGCTGGCTCACAAACTGCGCGAGATCAAAGCCTTGTCGGGACCGCATTTTTTGCACATCGTCACGCACAAAGGCAAAGGCTATGCCCCTGCCGAGCAAGACCCGATTGGTTACCATGGCCCAGGCAAGTTCGAGCCGTCGGTGGGTTTGAAGCCGCCCAGCGCACCGAAAGCACCGACCTACACCCAGGTGTTTGGTCAGTGGTTGTGCGACATGGCCGCACACGACCCCAGGTTGGTGGGCATCACCCCTGCCATGCGCGAAGGCTCGGGCATGGTCGAGTTCAGTCGCCTGTACCCACAGCGCTATGTGGATTGCGGCATTGCCGAGCAACATGCTGTTACTTTGGCTGCGGGATTGGCTTGCGAAGGGCTCAAACCCGTGGTCGCGATTTACTCCACCTTTTTGCAGCGTGGCTATGACCAGTTGATTCACGATGTCGCCTTGCAAGATCTGCCTGTGGTGTTTGCGCTGGATCGTGCCGGCATTGTCGGTGCAGATGGGGCCACCCATGCAGGGGTGTTTGACATCCCTTACCTGCGCTGCATTCCCAACATGGCCATTGCTTGTCCCAGTGATGAGAACGAATGCCGCGAGTTGCTCAGTGTGGCACATGCCCAAGACCATCCGGTGGCTGTGCGTTACCCCAGGGGCAACGGACCGGGCGCACCCATTCAGATGGCATTGCCTGATTTGACTCAAGCGCAGGGCCGCATGGGCAAGGCCCGTTTGTGTCGCCCGGGCGCTGACTTGTTGTTGCTCAGCGTCGGACCATTGTTGGCAGCAGCCAGCCAGGTGGCAGACCGATTGAATGCCACCTTGGTCGATTTGCGTTGGGTCAAACCGCTGGACACCGAGTTGTTGGTGCAGTTGGCACGTGAGCACAGCCGCATCGTTGTGATGGAAGAAGGCGCAGTCATGGGCGGGGCTGGTTCGGCGGTGATCGAGTGTTTGCATCAACACCGCATCTTGCGCGATGTGCTGACCTTAGGGGTCCACGATGAGTTCACTGAACACGGTGATCCGGTCAAGCTTTTGGCCGAGTTGGGGCTGGACGCGCAGGGCATCTTGGCCAGCATTGAGCGCCATTGGCCTGAGGGTGCACGTGAAAGTGCCCTCAGAAGGGTGTCTTGATGCACATCTTCACGGTCGGACTCAATCACCGAAGCGCCGCACTTGATTTGCGCGAGCGCTTTGCGTTGGGCCCTGAACAATTGCCCGAGTCTTTGGCGCAACTGCGCGGGCACTTGGGGGACGGTGCCGAAGTGGCGATTTTGTCCACCTGCAACCGAACCGAGTTGTATGGGGCGGCAGCCACCGATCACACCCAAGGCGCGCTGGATTGGTTGGGTCGTTTTGGTCGGGTCTCCTCAGACAGCTTGCAACCGCACGTCTATGTCTGGCAAAACACCGAAGCGGCCCGACATGCATTTCGGGTGGCCAGCGGATTGGACTCGATGGTGCTGGGCGAGCCGCAAATATTGGGTCAACTCAAACAAGCCATCAAAGCCGCCGAGATGCAAGGGGCCATGGGAACGGCCTTGGGCCAGTTGTTTCAGCGCTCGTTTGCCATCGCCAAGCGGGTGCGCAGCAGCACCGAGATTGGCGCCCACTCGGTCAGCATGGCGGCCGCAGGGGTGCGACTGGCTTCGCGATTGTTTGAAAGCTTTGAAGATCTCAGCGTCTTGTTGGTGGGGGCGGGCGAGATGATCGAGCATTGCGCCGCCCATTTCCAAGCGCGCGGACCCAAGCGCATGGTGGTGGCCAATCGCTCTGAACAACGACGCCAGGCGTTGGCCCAGAGATGGAATGCTCAAGAGATGCCATTGGCCGATTTGCCGCATCGATTGCATGAATTTGACATTGTGATCAGCTGCACCGCCAGCACCTTGCCCCTGATCGGATTGGGCGCCGTCAAGGCCGCTTTGCGACATCGCCGAAGCCAGCCCATGTTCATGTTGGATTTGGCCGTGCCGCGTGACATCGAGCCACAAGTCAAAAAGTTGCATGACGTGTTTTTGTACACGGTCGACGATTTGGCCGAAGTCGTGCAAACGGGCATGGACCAGCGCAAGCAAGCCTACAGCCAAGCCGAAGTCATCATCGAAGAGGGCGTCCACCATTATCAAAACTGGTTGGAACAACGCCGCCATGTCCCATTGATTCAGCAGGTGCATGCCCTCAGTCATCAGTGGCACGAACAAGAATTTGCCCGTGCCCTGAAGTTGCTGGAAAAGGGCGAGGCCCCGGCTCAGGTGTTGGAGCAGTTTTCAAGAGGGCTGCGCCAAAAGATGATGCACCCGTATTTACAGGCCTTGAGCGACAGCGAAACCGATCAACGCCAACTGGCAGAGGCCAGTTTAAAGCGGGTGTTCTTGGCGCAAAAATCAAGCGATTGATTTCAACGCAAAAGCGCCAGTGCTTTTTTGACCACCGCCTCAGGGGTGATGCCAAACAAGGCGTACAACTCATCGGCTGGGCCGCTGGCGCCAAAACTGCTCATGCCCACAAAAGCGCCTCGGGGGCCGAGCAGAGCGTCCCAACCCTGTTGCACGGCCGCTTCAATGCCAATGCGCACACCTGAGCCCAAGACCTCTTGGCGATAGGCCTGTGGTTGCTGTTCAAACAATTCAAAGCAAGGCATGGAGACCACCGCCGTGCCAATGCCTTGTGCCTGCAGTTGTTGCCGTGCATTCAAGGCCAGAGCGACTTCAGAGCCGGTGGCCAACAAAGTCACTTGACGTGGGCCGTTGGCGGGGGTCAGCACATAACCGCCAAAGCGGCAGCGATTGTCTGGGTTAGCCCCATCCTCGCGCACATGTGGCAGCGTCTGCCTGGCCAAAACCAGGCTGACCGGGCCTGTGCGGTGTTGCAGAGCCAATTCATAGCACTCGGCCGCCTCGACGGCATCGGCCGGTCGCATCACCCACATGTTGGGCATGGCACGCAAAGAGGCCAAGATCTCAACCGGTTGGTGGGTGGGGCCATTGCGGCCAATGCCGATCGAGTCGTGACTGAACACAAATTGGACTGGCAGTCCCATCAGGGCTGCCATTCGCATGGCAGGGCGCATGTAATCGGCAAAAGCCAAATAGGTCAAGGCATAGGGCAGCACGCCACCGTGTGCCGCCATGCCATTGGCCATGGCGCCCATCACGTGTTCGCGCACACCGCAATGCACATACTGGCCGTCAGGGGTTTGGGCCGTGAAGGCCTGAGCTCCGCGCTTGTGTTGCATGGGGGCCTCAAGGTCAGCGCAAGCCACCATCCGATCGGGCAAGTGCGCAGCGATCACATCTTGAATTTCACCCGAGATGAAAATGCCACTGGCCACGGGCTCACGCAGTGCCACTTGCGCTTTGAATTGGTGCAAAGCAGTGCGCCAGTCATCGCCTAACGTGTCCGTGGCACAACGCATCAATTCACCCTGCAAGGGCTGCGAACAGGCTTGCACCCGTGCTTGCCAATACCTCTGGGTCGCTTGGTGGCGCCGCCCTGCCTCTCGCCAAGCCTGTTGCACTGGGGTGGGGACCTCAAAAGGAGCGTGAGGCCAGTTCAGCAGTTGTCGGGCTGCTTGAGCATCGGCGTCGAACAGCCTGGCGCTGTGGCCGCCGCGCTGGCCCTGTAAGCGTTCAATGCCTTTGGCGATGGTGGTTTTGCAGGCGATCAGAGAGGGTTGGTCGCTTTGTTTGGCCGCCTCAATCGCGGCATCCACGGCTTGCATGTCGTGGCCGTCGACCTCTTGCACATGCCATTGCGCCACGCGAAAGCGCTGCGCCACGTTTTCTGAAATGGACAACTCGGTGCTGCCGTCATCGGTGATGCGGTTGTCGTCCCATAGCAAAATCAACTTGTTCAATCGCAAGTGACCAGCCAAAGAAATCATCTCTTGGCCGATGCCCTCTTGCAAACAACCATCGCCCACAAAGGCATAGGTGTGGTGATCCACCCACTGTGGGCCAAAACGTGCGCGCAGGTGAGCCTCGGACACCGCCATGCCCAGGGCGTTGGCGATGCCTTGGCCCAACGGGCCAGTGGTGACTTCGATGCCGCACGCCACATCGCGCTCAGGGTGTCCCTCGCATGCAGAGCCCAACTGCCGGAAACTTTGTATGGCTGGCAAATCAAAACGTTCGTAGCCTGTTAGGTGCAGCAAGGCATACAAGAGCATCGAGCCGTGGCCGTTGGACAGTACCACCCGATCGCGATCGAACCAGTCCGGGCGGGCAGGGTCGTGCTTGAGGTGGCGTGTGTACAGCACGGTGGCGATCTCGGCCATGCCCAGCGGCACACCTTGATGCCCCTCTTGAGCCTTGACGATGGCATCGATGGCCAAAAACCGGATGGCATGGGCCATCTGTTGTTGCAATTCGTTCATGGCCGCAGATTGTGGAGGCCACCAAAGGCTGCAACAAGCGAAATAAATTCAAGCTTGCATGAACGCTCATCAACCGACCCTGTGAAAGTCTCAGGCTCATTCAAGCTGACTGGGATTCTTCCTTGAGCCATTGCACAAAGTGCTGCACCTCAGGGCGATGAGCGTGTCGAGCGGGGTACACCAAAAAATGGCCTTGCACCGGGACGCTGAGGCTTTCATCAAACACCGGTTGCAAGCGCCCACTGGCGATCAGCGATTGCCCAATGGTGCTGCTCTCCAGTGCCACCCCCAGCTTTTGCACGGCAGCATCCAGGCTCATCATGGCGCGGTCAAAACGCAGGCCCATTCGCTGTGGCTGCTCAGCGGCGCCAAAACGCGCAAACCAATCGCGCCACTGCACCACGCTGACGCTGGATTCGATCAGCGGGACTTTGAGTAAATCATCGGGGCTGTGCAAGGCGTGCAGACGAATGAACTCGGGGCTGGCCAAGGGCATGATTTTTTCGGTGAAGATCGCTTGGACTTCCAAATTGGGCCAATTGGGCAAGCCATAGCGAATGTCGATGTCGGTTTGTCCCAACTGAAAATCAGAATGCACATGCGAGGCCGACAGCTTCAATGAAATGTTGGGGTGGCGTTGCGTGAAACGGGCCAGGCGTGGCATCAGCCATAGGCTGGCAAAACTGGGGCTGCTGTGCACATACAAAGCGTCTTGCACCCCATGGCGCAAATCGTCGGTGGCGCTGCTGATGGCGCCCATGGCGCTGGCCACACGCTGCAAATACTGCTGGCCAGCAGGGGTCAGCTCGACCCCCCTGGCCGATCGCTCAAACAAACGCACATTGACCAACCCCTCTAACTTGGCCACTTGGTGGCTGATGGCCGAGGGGGTCAAGTGCAATTCCTCGGCCGCCAGTGTGAAGCTTTTGCGGCGGGCAATCGATTCAAAGGCTTGCAAGGCACTCAGTGGCGGGATCATGGCGTGAGGATTTTTGCTTTGAGAAGGCTTTGGTTGAAATTATTTCAATCCATCTTGAGTTTATATCGTTTGTCATCTGGCCCCGTCAACTGAACAATCGCAACATTTCAAACCCACCCTCACGCCCACACAGGAGATTCAAAACATGTTGCTCAAGGACCAAGTGGCCATCATCACCGGCGGAGCCGGACCCAACGGACTGGGCTTTGCAACCGCACGCATGATGGCCGCTCAAGGTGCCAAAGTGGCCATCCTTGACTTGGCCGTGGCCCAACCCGAAAAAGCCGCAGCCGCTTTGGGGCCAGGACACATGGGGGTGGTGGCTGACGTCACCGACAAGGCCTCGTGCGAGACCGCCGTGGCCCAAGTCAAACAACGCATGGGGCGCATCGACGTGCTGGTCAACAATGCAGGCATCACCCAGCCGGTCAAATTTTTGGACATCAGCGACGCCGACTACGACCGCATCATGGATGTCAGCTTGCGCGGCACCTTGCATGCCTCACAGGCCGTGTTGCCCACCATGGTGGCCCAAAACAGTGGCTCCATCGTCTGCATCTCTTCGGTCTCGGCGCAGCGTGGGGGCGGCATTTTGGGCGGACCCCATTATTCGGCTGCCAAGGCGGGGGTATTGGGTCTGGCGCGCGCCATGGCGCGTGAATTTGGCGCTCATCACATCCGAGTCAATTGCGTCACGCCTGGCTTGATCGCCACCGACATCAACAAAGGCAAGATCCCCGAGGACAAGCGCCAAGGCATTTTGGACGGCATTCCTTTGGGCCGCATCGGTGAGCCCAATGATGTGGCCGGTTGCGTGTTGTTCTTGGCCAGCGATTTGTCCAAGTACTGCACCGGCATCACCTTGGACGTCAACGGTGGCATGCTGATCCACTGAGCCCGTTCACGGGTTGCAATGGTCGCAGCGGCTGGGGTCGGCGTGACTGTGCTCGCCACTGGCTCGCACTTCGGTGTGCTGACAGCTCAAGCAGCGCCAAATAAGTGCCTTGGCCAGTCGAGTGGGCAAGCCACAAGCGCGGCAAGGCAAGCCGCTTTGACGCTCTTGCGCGCAATAACCAGGCTGTTGGCAGGCTGGACAGGGACTTGCCAATTTGCCCAGCAGGTCATGGGCTGCGCGCACGATCATGGCCTGGCGGGTCGGGTTGGCAAAGGCGCGTAAATCGCTCTCGGCCACCACCTGGCCTGTGGGCGACTGGGCTTGGCAGGCGACAAAGCTGCGTTGCAATTGGACGCGAGTGTTCAAGCCTTTGTGTACGCTTGCTTGAGCCACACCGCTGGCACGCAGCATCAGTTGGTGTTCAGGAAAGCCGGCCTCGGTGGCAAAGCGTTGCAACTCCACATCGGTGCTGAGTGTGCGTTGCAAGTTGCGTGCGGGACCTTGCGCCACGCCCACCACCTCTAACTGTCGATGGTCATCCAGCCACACCAGCAGTTCGATGTTCCAAGGCAACAAGCCGCCAAACGGGTCCGGCACAAATGCCCCTTCGCTGGCCATGCCCAATGTCAGCCCCAGCAAGTCCATGCCGATGCGGGCTTTGCGCCTGGCCGTTTGCAGCTGGCTGTTGGGGCGCGCGATTTCGCCACTGAAAGTGCCCAACTGATCGGTATCAAATCCACTGGCCCGAACCACCTCAACGCCCAAACTTTGTTGAAACAAAGGGCCGATCAGGCTCTCCTTGCCGTGCTGTGTCAGCAAGGCTACCTGTTGTTGGGCATAGACCAGAGACATGCGCTCAGCCCAAGACCCACTGCGCGATTTGGGTGTAGACGCTCACGCCCAACAAAATGTTGATGGGGAAGGTCACCCCAAGAGACAGGCCAAAGTACAACGAGGGATTGGCCTCGGGTACTGCATCACGCAAGACTGCTGGCACCGCAATGTACGAGGCGCTGGCGGCCAAGACCATCAACAAGGCCCCATCGCCAGCGCTCAACCCCAACCACCAAGACAGTGCCAAGGCCAAGGCGGCATGGCACACCGGTCCCAGCACCGCATAGGCCATCAGCACGGGTGATTTGCCCTTGAGTTGGGCCATGTTGCGGGACGCCATCAAGCCCATGTCCAACAAAAAGAAGGCCAACATGCCTTTGAACAAATCACCCGAAAACGGTTGCATGGCGGCTTTGCCGGTGTCGCCACTGATCAGGCCCACCACCATCGAGCCCAACAGCAGCAACTGGGCACCATCGGTGAACGACTCGTGCAACACCTTGCCCCATGACATGCAGGGGCCAGCACCGAGGCTTGCACCACTCAGCACCGCACTGCCGTTGCTTTGCGCCAGCACCGAGCCGCGAGTGGCAGTTTGACGCAAGTGATTGACGATCACCACCGCCATGATGATGGCGGGTGACTCCATCAAAGCCATGCTGGCGGCCATGTGACCCCCAAACGCAATCCCCAAGTTCTCCAGGTGTTGCACTGCGGTGACAAAAGTCACCGCGCTGATCGAGCCATAGGTGGCCGCCACAGCGGCCGCGTCAAACCCTCCCACCCAGCGACGCAGCAGTTGATACCCCACCAAGGGCACCATCAGGGCCAAGGTGATGGCCACGCACATGCTTTTGGCGACTTCGAGGGTCAAGCCCGAGTGGGCCAAGGCAAAACCGCCTTTCAGACCCAAGGCCATCAACAGATAGAGAGACAAAAATCTGGAAATGGCGCTGGGGATTTCCAGATTGGATCTGACAAAACCAGCCAGCACGCCGAACACAAAGAACAATATCGCGGGATCCAACATCGCGTTCATGGACAACTCCTTTGCCATGAATCCTAAGGACAAGTCATCATTGTGTAAAATCGATTTTAATGTCGTTAAATATAGATAAAAATCTATGAATGTCACCTTCCGGCAATTGCGTCTGTTTTTGGCTTTGGCCGACACCGGCAGCGTCAGTGCGGCGGCTCGAGCCTTGCACGTCACCCAACCC
>CAWUNN010000042.1:0-9982 GCA_963923185.1 uncultured Limnohabitans sp.
TTTTCAAGCAGAAGACGGCATACGAGATAGGAGTCCGTCTCGTGGGCTCGGGGTTTTATTTGGCCATGCACGACCTGGAAATCAGGGGTGCCGGCGAAATGTTGGGCGAACACCAAAGCGGCAACATGATGGAGGTTGGCTTTCAGTTGTACAACGACATGCTGGCCGAAGCAGTGGCGGCGCTCAAAAGCGGCAAAGAGCCCGACCTGGTCTCGCCGATGCAAGCGGCCACCGAAATCAATTTGCACTCACCCGCCTTGTTGCCCGATGACTACTGCGGCGATGTGCATTTGCGCTTGTCCTTTTACAAAAAACTGGCGATGGCCCACACGGCCGATCAGGTCGACCAATTGCTGGAAGAAATCGTCGACCGATTTGGCAAACCACCCACAGCTACCCAAACCCTGATCGATGTGCATCGCTTGCGGGTGCTGGCACGGCCTTATGGAGTGGCCAAGGTCGATGCCGCCCCAGGCGTGACCACCATCAATTTCAGACCCAACCCACCCATCGATGGCATGCGCATCATCGAGATGGTGCAAAAAAACAAACACATCAAATTGGCGGGCAATGACAAATTGCGCATCGAACGCGAGTTGCCCGACGTCAAACAACGCGCCCAGTTGGTGCGCGACGTGTTGCGCCAATTGGGTCAATCCGTCAAGGAAACCACATGAGCTTTCAACCCTCACCCGGCCTCACCCTGCGGAGCATGAATGGGACGCGTCGCTTGGCCGAATTCGGATTGATCGCGTTTGACATGGACTCGACATTGATCAATATCGAATGCATCGATGAGGTCGCGGCCATGGCGGGGCGCAAGGCCGAAGTGGCCGCCATCACCGAAGCGGCCATGCGCGGCGAAATCACCAACTTCAAAGACAGCTTGCGTCGCCGGGTGGCCATGCTCCAAGGCGTGCCGGTCTCGGCTTTGCAAGAGGTGTTGACACGCCAACTTCAACTCAATCCAGGCGCACGTGAGCTGGTGCAAGCCTGTCAAGGCGCGGGGCTGAAAGTGCTGTTGGTCAGCGGCGGCTTCACCTTTTTTGCCGATCATGTGCAAACCCTGTTGGGCATTGACTACACCCGAAGCAATGTGCTTGAGATCAGCGACGGGCACTTGACGGGTCGGCTCGTGACGCAAGACTGGGGCGACATTTGCGATGGCGAAGAAAAAAAACGCACCTTGCTGGCCACTTGTCGTCAGCTGGGCATTGGCCCCGATCAAGCCATCGCCATGGGCGATGGCGCCAATGATTTGCCCATGATGCAAGCCTGTGCCCAGGCCGGTGGCTTGTCGGTGGCCTACCACGCCAAGCCCAAGGTGCGCGAACAGGCCATGGTCTCGATCGAACAAGGTGGGCTAGACCGTTTGCTCGAAGTGGTGCAGCCCTGAGCATCCAGCTGCACCCTGGGCATGACCGTGCTGACAAAGCACCGACAAAGCCTTAATATGAGTGACCCATTCACAGGAGACCCATCCATGACTCAGCTCAGTAAAAGATCGTTTTTGCGCTGGTCGGCCCTTGGTGCAGGTGCACTGGCCGTGCCCGTTGGTTTCAAAGCCTGGGCTGCAGCAGGCATCAAGCCTGGCCCTCAATCGGCCCTGATCGTCGTGGATGTTCAAAATTGTTTTGTCGATGGGGGCACCCTGCCTGTGGCCAAAGGCGCCGAGGTCGTGCCGGTCATCAATGCCATGGCCTCTAAATTTGAAAACATCGTCTTGACCCAAGACTGGCACACCCCCGCTCATGCCTCTTTTGCCAGCAGCCATGCGGGCAAAAAACCCTTTGAAACCACGCAACTCAGTTATGGCACCCAAGTGCTGTGGCCCGATCACTGCGTGCAAGGCAGCGAGGACGCTGCTTTGCACAAAGACCTGAAACTGCCGACCGCCCAGGTCATCGTGCGCAAAGGCTTTCATCAGCACGTCGACAGTTACTCGGCATTCCTTGAAGCCGATCGCAAGACCGCCACCGGTTTGGGTGGCTACCTGAAGCAGCGCGGCGTCAAAGAAGTCTATGTCTGCGGCTTGGCCACAGATTTCTGCGTCGCCTGGACGGCGCTGGATGCACGCTCGGCTGGTTTTGCCACCTATGTGATCGAAGACGCTTGCCGTGGCATCGATCTGAATGGATCGGTGGCAGCCGCTTGGAAAAACATGCAAGCCAAGGGTGTCAAGCGCATCCAGTCTGCCGATTTATCCTGAGATCTGGTTCTTGCCAAGCCAGCGGCTCACAGCCCTGGCCTGGCTGTTCAAGGGAGCACGACGAATCTGGGCCGATCGCCTTGATCGGTCTGGACGATCTCAAAAAACGCCGACGCAGGTCTCATCCAGGTGAGACTTTGGCCATCGCCCTGCAAAGGTCGATACAAAATGCCCGTCTCCAAGTTGGCCTCGATGACACAGGCCCCCAGCACTTCGTACAAGCCGCCTTTGTGATGCCGCAAGCGGGTGCCCGGGGTCAAGCCAGGTGGAATTTGGATGGATGGAGGTGAGCTCATGCTTCAGTCGCAAAGTTGCCAGCCAATGTAACCGCAAAAAGACATAATGAAGCCATGAACTGGTTTGAACACTTCGATTTGCATCGCATCACCCTCAAAGGTCGGCCTGTCCGCTACCGGGTGACCTCACAATCTGACTGGGATGCGCACCCTGAGCGGCCGGTCTTGGTGCTGTTGCACGGCTTTCCCGAAACCCATGTCATGTGGCATCGGGTGGCCCAGTCGCTGCGCACGCATTTCAGACTGGTCATGCCCGATTTGCGCGGTTATGGCGAATCTTCGCTTGAATTGGGCGCCCCCGATCACAGCAATTTCAGCAAGCGCGCCATGGCCCAAGAGGTGGTCGATTTGCTCGACACCCTGGGCGTGGATCGGTTTTATCTGTGTGGACACGACCGTGGCGGGCGCGTCACGCACCGATTGGCACTGGACCACAGCGACAGGGTCAAAAAGGCCAGTGTGCTGGACATCGCGCCCACTTTTGACATGTATGCGGCCACCAATTTTGAATTTGCCAAAGCCTATTACCACTGGTTCCATTTGATCCAACCGACCCCTTTGCCCGAGATCATGATCGGCAGCGATCCAGAAAATTACATGCGCCTCAAAATGAAGGGCTGGGGCAGCAACGGGGGCACCTTCTTTGAAGCCGAAGCCATGGCCGAATATTTGAAGTATTTTTGCGACCCCGCCTTGAATGAAAAAGGCTGGCGCGCAGCGGTGCATGCCAAAGCCGAAGACTACCGCGCCAGTGCCAGCATCGATTTAGAGCACGACCGGGAGTCGCGCGCCAAAGGCGAAAAAATTAGGTGCGATTTGTTGGTCTTGTGTGGCGATCGTGGCGTGGTGCACAACCAATTTGACCCTTTGAAACTTTGGCAAGACCAGTGCTCGGGCCAAGTCAGCTACCGCGCCGTGCCCTCGGGTCATTACATCCCCGAAGAGCTGCCCGAACTCACTGCCCAAGCTTTGATTGAATTCATGCGTTAAAGCCATGCAAGACCACCGATACGCTCCACAAGATCTGATCGACTTTGCCCTTCGCACCTTGCACCAAGCCGGTCTGGCTGAGGACATGGCCCAATGCGTGGCACGCACCTTGGTCGAGGGAGACCTGCTGGGCCACGACACCCACGGACTGAATCTGTTGGCGCCCTATGTCAAAGAGGTCAAAACTGGATCGATGCAGCGCAGTGGATCGCCCCGGGTGCTGGCCGACAAGCCCGCTGCCTTGTGGTGGGATGGCCAACGCTTGCCCGGCCCCTGGTTGGTCCAACAAGGCTTGGACACCTTGATGCCCAGGGCCCGCCAGTTGGGCTGTGCGGCCTTGGCCATTCAGCGCAGCCACCACATCGCCTGCCTGGCGGTCTATCTGCGCTGGGCGCTGGAGCAAGGCTTTTTGATGGTGCTGGCCTCGTCAGACAACAATTCAGCCAGCGTGGCCCCTTTTGGTGGCACCCAAGCGGTTTTCACCCCCAACCCCTTGGCCTTGGGCTTTCCACTGTCCGAGGGGGGTGTCATGGTCGATATTTCGGCCTCGATCACCACCAACAACATGCTCAACCGCAAAAAGGCCGCTGGCGAGCAGTTTGAACAACCGGTGCTGATGGATGCACATGGCCAACTCAGCCAAGACCCAGGGGTTTTGTCCCAAGATCCACCTGGCACCTTGTTGCCCGTGGGGGGCTTGACTCACGGTCACAAGGGCTATGGCATGGCTTTATGGGTTGAATCGATGACCGCAGGCTTGGCCGGCCGCGGCCGCATCGACCCCAAAGAAGGTTGGGGTGCCACGGTCCACATGACCTTATACGACATCGATTCATTTTGCGGGGTGCCCGAGTTCAAACGCCAAATGGACCATGTGGCGCAACTGTGCCGGGGCAACAAACCTGTGCACGCCGATCGGCCTGTGCGATTGCCTGGCGACAAAGGCTATCAAAATTTCAAACGCCAGACTGAGCAAGGCGTCAGTTTGCACCCCAGCATTTGGCCGCAGCTCGAACCCTTGTCCCAAGAATGGGGCGTGCCTTTACCGCGCCCCTTGGGCTGACCCTTGCTGCATCAGAGTCAGCGCAAGGCCATGTAGATGGTTTGGGCCAATTCAGTCGAGATGCCCTCGACACTGGCCAGGTCTTGCACACTGGCCTCGGCCACGCCACGCGCACCGCCAAAGCGTTGCAACAAACGTGCCCTCTTTTTAGGGCCGATGCCGGGTATTTCTTCCAACCGACTGCCGCCCACCCGCACCTTGGCCCGTTGCGCTCGCATGCCTGTGATGGCAAAGCGATGCGCTTCATCGCGAATTTGCGCCACCAACATCAAGGCCGCCGAGTCTTTGCCCAGGTAGACCTTGTCGCGGCCATCGGCAAAGACCAATTCTTCCAAGCCCACTTTGCGGCCTTCACCTTTTTCCACCCCGACGATGCGGGTGATGTCCAAGCCCAAACTTTCAAACACCTCGCGTGCCATGGCCACTTGGCCTTTGCCGCCATCGATCAGGACCAAATCGGGCATGCGCCCCTCTCCTTGTCGTTCGGCCTCTGCCAATTTGGTATAGCGACGCGTCAACACCTGGCGCATGGCGGCGTAATCATCCCCTGCTGTGATGCCCTCGATGTTGAATCGGCGGTATTCAGATGACTGCATTTTGTGGTGATGAAACACCACACAAGAGGCCTGGGTGGCCTCACCAGAGGTGTGCGAAATGTCAAAACACTCGACCCTGAATTGATCGATGTCCTCTGGGGCCAAATCCAGTGCTTCGACCAAGGCCCTTGTACGGGCTTGCTGAGAGCCCTCTTCGGCCAACAAGCGGGTCAATTGAATCTGGGCGTTCTGGCGCGCCATCTCCAGCCAATCGCGGCGCTGGGCACGAGGTTGATGAACCAAATTTGCCTTGACTCCAGTTTGCTCGGCCAAGGCGCCCGCCAACTCGGTATCGATTTTGTGACTCAGCAACAAAGTGGGGGGCATGGGCGATTCGATGTAGTGTTGGCTGACAAAGGCCTCTAGCACTTCGTGCGCTTGCGCATCATCGACATGTTGCGGAAAGTAGGGTCGGTCCCCCAAGTGCCTGCCGCCGCGCACCATGGCCAAATTGACACAGGCTTTGCCGCCTTGCACATGCACCGCCAAAATGTCCACATCTTGATCGTCTGCCGTGTCCACCGATTGCTGATGCAGCACCTTGGACAAAGCCGCCATCTGATTGCGAACTTCAGCAGCTTGCTCAAACTCTAACTTTTCTGAGTGAGCCAACATGCTCGCCTCAAGGTCTTGCAAGACCCCTTGTGTCTCGCCACGCAAAAACCGTGTGGCATTGGACACCGAGGCCTGGTATTCGGTGGGTGTGATCAATCCCACACAAGGGCCCGAACAGCGCTTGATTTGGTAGAGCAAGCAAGGGCGTGTGCGGTGGTGGTAGACGCTGTCTTCACAGGTTCGGATGCGAAACACCTTTTGCATCAACCAAATGGTCTCACGCACCGCCCACACTGAGGGATAAGGTCCGAAATAATCGTGTTTTTTATCCACCGCCCCACGGTAATACACCATGCGCGGGCTGTCGCCACGGGTCAGCTTGAGATAGGGGTAACTTTTGTCGTCGCGAAACAAAATGTTGTAACGCGGTTTCAGGGTTTTGATCAGGTTGTTTTCCAACAACAACGCCTCGGCTTCAGAGCGCACCACCGTGGTTTCGATGCGTGCGATCTTGCCCACCATGTGGCCGATGCGGGTGCCGTCCTTGCCCTTGCGGAAATAGGAGGACACCCGTTTTTTCAGGTGAATGGCCTTACCCACGTACAACACCTGACCTTGTTCATCAAAGTAGCGGTAAACCCCCGGCAAACCGGGCAAAGAAGCCACCTCGGCCAGCAGCTCTGGGGGAAATTCGTGACGGTCTTGAACGGGCTCGGTCGACATGGTCGTTATTATGCGAGGCATGTGGGATGTTTTTTGCCGCGTCATCGACAACCATGGGGACTTGGGGGTGTGCCTGCGCTTGGCTCGCCAATTGGTGGGGCGCGGCGTGTCCGTGCGCTTGTGGGTCGATGATGCGCGCGCCTTGTCCTGGATGGCCCCCGATGTCGCTCAGGGCCGGGTGCCTGGCCTGCAAGTGTTGAACTGGGAGTGGGCCAAACAGCCCCAGCGGCTGGCCAATGAACCTTTGGGTGAAGTCTGGATCGAGGCCTTTGGATGCGAATTGCCGAGCGCTTTTGTCGCTCATGGCGTTCACGCCACAGCGATCAGCGGCCAAGCTCCACCCCACTGGATCAACCTCGAGTACCTCAGCGCCGAGCGCCATGCCGAGCAATGCCACGGATTGCCTTCACCCGTCATGAGCGGAGCGGCCAAAGGCTGGACCAAACACTTTTTTTACCCCGGGTTCACAGCGGCCACCGGCGGTTTGCTGCGAGAGGATGACTTGGGCGAGCAATGGGCGGCTTTTGATCGCTTGGCCCACCGCAAGGCTTTGCACCCGCAGATCACGCCCCAACAACGCCTGTACAGCCTGTTTTGCTACGAGCCGGCTGGCCTGATGCCCTGGCTAAAAAGCCTGAGGGGCACCGAGCACTTGCTGGTCACACCTGGTCGGGCTTGGGCCGCTGTGCAGCAAGCCGTTCAAGCCCAAGGGCCAGGGGCTGGTTCATGCACCGCACTGCCCTACACCGACCAAGACTCATTCGATCGCATGTTGTGGGCTTGCGATCTGAACCTGGTGCGAGGCGAAGACTCGCTGGTGCGCGCCCTGTGGGCCGGCCAAGCCTTGGTTTGGCACATCTATCCCCAAGACGACCAGGCCCACCATGCCAAATTACAGGCATTTTTGGACTGGTTGCAGGCCCCCGAGAGTTTGCGCCGCTTCCATGCCATTTGGAATGGCATCGAATCAGGCCATCTGCCTGAATTGACCGCAAGCACCTTGGCCTGTTGGAGCGAGTGCATCCAAGCTGCCCGCAAGCGCCTGTGGGCCCAAACCGACTTGGTGAGCCAGTTGATGGCTTTTGCGAACCACTGAAATCCCCCCGAAGGCATGTCCAAACGGAGTCAAAAACCGTTAAAATACAAGGTTTTGCAAACACCAGACTTGGTCACATCATGAAAATCGCACAGGAAATACGCGCCGGAAACGTCATCATGCAAGGCAAAGATCCCATGATCGTCTTGCGCACCGAATACGCCCGTGGCGGGCGTGGCGCAGCCACTGTGCGCATGAAACTCAAGGCCTTGTTGTCCAACATGGGCGCCGAGGTGGTCTTTAAAGCCGACGACAAAATGGACCAAGTCATTTTGGACCACAAAGAGTGCACCTACTCTTATTTTGCCGACCCCATGTATGTGTTCATGGATTCTGAGTACAACCAGTACGAAGTCGAAGCCGGAAACATGGGCGATGCCCTCAATTACCTCGAAGACGGCATGTCATGCGAAGTGGTGTTTTATGACGGCAAAGCCATCTCGATCGAACTGCCCACCACCGTGACCCGCGAGATCACTTGGACCGAGCCTGCGGTCAAAGGCGACACCTCGGGCAAAGTGCTCAAGCCCGCCAAAATCGCCACCGGCTTCGATGTGTCCGTGCCTTTGTTCGTTGATCAGGGCGACAAAATCGAAATCGACACCCGCACCGGCGAATACCGCAAGCGCGTCTAAATGCACTAACATGTCGAGCATGGATGGCATGCTTGACCCCCACGACCCCAGGATTGCTCACGCCTGGGAATCCCTCAAGGCCCAGAAAGATCTGGGCCTTTCTCTTGATCCTGAGTCCAATCGGTTGGCTTTTGCCGACCCCGAGTTTTTGTTGCGCCGCGAAACCCGGGGCATTCGGTTTCAGCTGGAATTGCTCAAACCCGATCTGGCCATGCAAGAGTTGGGCATTGCACACACGGTGGTGGTGTTTGGCAGTGCGCGCTACCGCAGCCTTGAAGAGGCCGAGCAACAACTCCAACTGGCCCAAGCCACAGGCGATCTTCAGACCGTGGCCAAAGCCCAAGTGATGTTGCGCAATGCCCACTACTACGAACAAGCCCGGCAGTTTGGCATGCGGGTGGCTCAGCGCAGTCAATTGCAGCCCAGTGCCGAGCGGCTGTACATTTGCACGGGCGGTGGGCCCGGCATCATGGAAGCAGCCAACCGAGGGGCTTTTGAAGCCGGCGGTGTCAGCATTGGCCTGAACATCGCCCTGCCCCACGAGCAACAACCCAACCCTTACATCACACCTGGGCTGAGTTTCAAATTTCATTATTTTGCCTTGCGCAAAATGCACTTCATGATGCGTGCCAAGGCCTTGGTGGCTTTCCCCGGTGGCTTTGGAACCTTGGACGAACTGTTTGAAACATTGACCTTGGTGCAATGCAAAAAGGCCAAGCCTGTGCCCATCGTGCTCTTTGGCACCGACCATTGGAAGCGCTTGTTGAATTTACCCATGCTGGTCGACGAAGGGGCCATTTCGCCCGAAGACCTCGAGTTGTTCAAGTACGTCGACAGTGTGGACGATGCTTGGGCCGTGATTCAAAATTTCTACGGCATTTGAACTTCAAAGTTTGCGCGTCAAGCGCGAACCCAAGGTCACCGATGTGGCCATGATCCAAAACACCGGACCCACACCCAAGGCGGCACTGGCTGCGCCAAACAACAAGGGCATGGCCACGCTAGACGCGTTGATGGTCATCAAACGCAAGGCCAAGGCCTGACCTTGGCGATGCTCGGGTGTGACTTGATGCAAGGTGCTCATCACCATGGGCTGCACAGCCCCTAAAAACAAGCCCAGCAGCACCGAGCACAAGCTCATCGTCAAAGCCGAAGCCGTCCAGGGGTAAATCGCCAACACAGCCCCAGTGACCCACATGGCCACCCAAATGATGTCGCGCTCTTTGAACCGACGCGCCACCCAGGGCAACAACACCCGGGTCGTGGTGGCCGCCAAGGCAAACAGGCCCAAGACGGTCCCTATACCCGACGCGCTGACCCCGCGCTCGTGTCCCAAAATGGGCACCATGAAGGTGTGGACGTCCCAGCACGAGGACAAAAACCAATTGACCCAGAGCAAGCGCCGCAAGGGTGCGTGCTTGAGCAATTGCCAAGCCGACTCCGCATGATCGGGTGGAGGTGGCGCAGGGTGACGGCGCTCGTGCACCTGGCTCATGATGAACCCACCCACCAAGGGCAGCATGGCCAACACCGCATAAGCGGCTTGAAATCCAATCCAGTCGATCACCAACCCGGCGCTGAGTGGCCCAATGAAATTGGACACTGCAGGTCCAATCGATAACCAACTGAAAGCCGATCGCAACTGATCGACGTCATCGCTCATGCGTCCCACATGCCTTTGCAAGGCAATGATCACCAAACCGCAAGCGGCCCCAGACAGCAAGGCGGCCAAACTCAGCACCAAGGTATGAGGCCAAGCCGCTGCCAGCAACACCCCGCCTGTGGCCAAAGCGGTGGCCACGCTGAAACATAACTTGAC
>CAWUNN010000043.1:0-9972 GCA_963923185.1 uncultured Limnohabitans sp.
CCACTTCGCTGTTCGTCATCACCTTGGTTGGCAGCGGCGGAGTGATCAATGCCTTGATGGCTGGGGCCGAATTACCACCACTTGAAACCTCGGCTTTTGTCTTCGCCATGGTCAGCGGCATGTTGATGGGGCGACGCTTTGCACATCGATTGCCATCTTGGCAGATCCAGCGGGGTTTTGCGTTGCTGCTGCTGGCCGTGGCTATTCAGATGATGATCAAGGCCATGATCAACTGGGCTTGATCGCCACCGATCGACACCAAGAGGTACAAAAAGACTTTGTCTTGTGCCGTATGGGCAGCAACGAAGACTCATCATGAGTTGCAGGCCAGGGCAGACAAATCGATGCCCTCGTGCTGAGCAACCCGCTCCAAGGCGTTTTCAAACAAAGCCCTGGCAGTGCCCGCCACCGAGTGCAGGTAGGCATGCAAGTGGGCATCTTGCTCGCTTTGATTCAAACATTCTTGGCTGTATTGTTCAAAGCTGGCCAGCTGTGCGATCAGTTCGGCCACATGGTGGGGGCACTCGCAAAGCACTTGCGTGGAGATCTGAGCCACTCGGGCCAAGGTTTGATCGCTGTATTTGCGCGGCGCAATCACGGCGGTCTGCGCACCATATTGACCGGCGCGCGCTTCATCCACAAAAAAACACGAGTGAATCAACTCGACCAACTCGGCATCAGAGACGGGTTCGCGTCGAACACGCATGCCTGCTTTTTTCAACCAATCGATCGCCATGGCTTGGCCAAAGTTGTACAACACGATGACTTGGTAAGCACTGCAGGCGCGGGCCAATCTGAAAACATCGGCTTGAGCCAAGGTGTGCAAAGAGTTCAGTTTGATCATCAAAATCTGAACCCCTTGGGCAAACGGATGTTGCAAGGCTTGCGGCACATCTTCAAAGATGTGTTTGACCCATATGGGGGACTCGATTCGCAAGGTGCTGAAGGCATCCCCTTCCAGTCGAGTGGCCAAACCCAAGCCCACCACAGCGATCGAGGCACTCTCCAAGCGGTGTGTGACCGCACTGCGCTGACCCTCGTGGCTTTGGGCCAAGTCATTCAAGGCCTCTAACCCCAAGGGGGCAATTTGGCTGATCGCATGACCCTGGTCGGTCAATTTCTTGAGCAAGGTGGCTTTCAAGACATCTTCATCGCTGTACAGGCGATGACTGGAGGGTGTTTTAAAGGGTTTGAACGCCTCGTACCTGGACTGCCAGATGCGCAAAGTGGGGGAGGGCACGCCACTCATGGATGAGACTGTGCCGATTTTATGCAAGGGTTTTTTCAAAGTATTCATGGTTTTGAATAGGTATTGAATAAATTATATGAATTATTTATTGGATTGAATAGATTTTGAAGGATTCATTGTTAAAGTCCAAGCTTGTCATTAAAAGGGGTGGTCATGTTGAGCAAAACTTCCAATCTGGCCTTGCAAGTCATCACTGAGATTGCGGCCACCGATCCCGACGAGGCTTTGACCGTCAATGAAATGTCCAAGCTGTTGGGCAGATCGGTTTCGCACATTGAAACCATCGTCAAAACCCTGCGCGAGCACGGTTTGATCGTCTCGCGCAAAGGCCCAGGCGGTGGCTACCGTTTGGCCGTGCCAGCGCACCAACTCCATGCGGGGCAGGTTTGTCAGTTGTTTGAATTCAAAGGCTCACCCACCTGGGCTGAACGCCCCACCCCAGAGGGCATGGCAGCCACCCAACTGACGCATGACATTGAACAAGTGGTTCAAGAGTTTTTGAATCAACGCTACCTCAGTGAGTGGGTGGTGCCACGACCGGGTAAGGCTCGGGCCTTGGACAAGCCCAAAGCCCTGGCCTTCAAGCCCATGAGCAAGCCAGCGTTGCCCAAAGCCGCCCGATCGGTGTTTGAATGGGGCCAATACGCGTAAATGGATGGGCATCTGATGAGGTTGCTACATTGGCAAAACTTGGGCCGTCAGCTCATTGGGCAGGGCCTGCGCCGCTTCACGGGTGCCAAAGCGTCCATGGAGTCTTTTGCCATCCCTGCAGGTGACCCAGGGCTTTTGGGTCCAGAGTCGGTGTCGTGGCGAGTTCATGCGCACTTCACCTCGATGATGGTGGGCGGCCTGTCCTCATTGATGGTGCAAGCGCTGCACCCCAGGGCGTTGGCCGCAGTGTGGGATCACTCGGACTTTTCAACCAGCTTGAAGGACCGATTGGGTGCCACGGCGTTTTTTGTGGCCGCCACCACCTACGGGGGACGCGAGATGGCCATGCGCTCGATTGAGCGCGTCAACGCCATCCATGCCCAAGTGCGTGGCATCGATCTGCAAGGCCAGGCTTATGTGGCCAACGAGCCTGAGTTGATTCGTTGGGTTCATTTGGTTGAAGTGATCTCGTTTGCGCAGGCCTACCAACATTTGGCTCCACAAGCTTTGTCAAGACCAGAGCTGGACCAATACGTGGCTGAGATGGCGCGCATCGGGCATTTGTTGGGGGCTGAAGACTTGCCCACCAACTATGCCGACACACATGCTGCTTTGCTGGCGTTCAAAGATCAACTGGCATACAACGAGCGCACGCGCCTGATTTTGCAAACCATTCAGGCCTACCCTGCGCAAGCCCACGAGCAACCCTTCATCCAACTGGTGTTGCAATGTGCGCAGCACATCTTGCCCGATTGGGCCTTGCCTTGGCTGCGTGTGCGCCCAGCCTCGAGCCTTGAAGTTCAACTCACCCAAACGGCTTTGGTGCTGATCTCCAAGCCCATTCAGTGGGCCTTGGATCAAGATGGGGTGGCGGCGGTGTCCAAAAAACGGGTGCAATGCGTCTGTATGCAAGCCACCTGATCCATGCTGACTTCTTGACTTGCGCACGCGTCTGAGGATTGTCCGTAGACGGACGCTCAGGAATCTTCAACAACCTCTCCAGACGGGTTTTCTTTTTTCAGCAAAAGCCTTGGGGCCCTCTATGGCGTCATGACTGGTCAGCATTTTGGCTGCCATTTCGTATGACGCTTGCATCGATTCTTGAAGGTCAGATGTGTTTCGACTTTGCAAAATGACTTGCTTTGAGGCTTGAATGGCCAAGGGGGCGCAAGCCAAAATTTCTTCGGCCAGCCGGTGGGCTGCCGTCATCAGATCAGCATGGGGAACGACTTGGTTGATCAGTCGGATTCGGCGGGCCTCTTGGGCATCGATGTGTTGGCCTGTCAGCACCAACATCATGACGTCCTTCATCGGCATCTCGCGGGCCAAACGTTGCAAAGCCCCTCCACCCAAGGCCGCCAATCCCACACGCGGTTCCGTCAGTCCAAATATGGCATGCTCAGAGGCAATTGCCAGATCGCAAGCGGTGACGATTTCGGTGCCACCGCCCAAGCACAAGCCGTTGACGGCGGCGATCACAGGTTTGAATAAATTGAAACGTGTGGTGATGCCTGCAAAACCTCCAGGGGGCTTGCGGTGATCCTGAGTTCTGGACAACTCTTTGAGGTCGGTGCCGACACAAAAGGCCCGATCTCCAGTCCCCGTGATGATGGCCACGCGCAAATGAGGATCAGCAGCGTAATGATCAAAGGCACGCTCGAGTTCGAAATGACCGTCGGGATGCAGTGCATTGAGGACATCGGGTCGCTCGATGGTGATGGTCAGCACGTGCCCATCTTGTTTGACGCTGCAATGATTGAGGCCCTCTGGCATCATGGGCACACCACGGACCTCATTTGACAGGTTTCAAAATTTCGACCACTTGGGGCTTGCCTTTGACGATTTTGACGATGAAGCTTTCACGGTCCAAATCGCCCTTGTCGTCGTATTTGACATCAAACAACACCCCTGGGTAATCTTTGGCTGAAATGCTGGCGCCGTGCATCGCAGCCGCAAACGCCTTTGGATCCACCTTGCCAATCTTGTCAAAAATGGCTTTGGCCGCATGCATGCCGGTGTATCCCTTCATGGCGTTGTGATCTGCCTTGGATTGATAGGCTGCGAAATACCGCTTAGCGAAAGCTTGAACAGTGGGGTTGGGGGCGTCGGGGGTCAGGCCCACGTGCGCGACCACCCCGTCGGCTGCATCGCCAGCCAATTCGATCACCTTGTCATTGGCCAGGGTGGTTTCACCAATGACGGGTTTGTTGTAGCCTTGTTTTTTCAGCTCTTTGAGCAAGCGCGCAGACTCTTCCTCGTTGGTATAGGCGAACAAGGCGTCGGCGTTGGTTTGTTTGGCTTTCAAGACCGCAGCCGAAAAATCGATTTGGCCGGCGTCGGTGGATATGTCGGCCACCACTTGGATGCCCGCTGTTTGAAGCTCTTTGACCACCATGTCACGGCCACCCTTGCCAAAGTCGTTGTTGACATAAATGATGGCGATTGTTTTGGCTTTGACAATCTCTGAGATGTATCGCACCACTTTGGGCATGGCGGCCGACTGAGTGAAAGAACAGCGAAAGACGTAAGGGTTGCCCTGTTGGGTGATGGCTGCCGCTTCACCACCGATGATGTTGGGGATTTGAGCGCGGCGGGTTTCAGCCATGCTGACCAAAATCGATCCAGAGTAGACCGGTCCCAAGACCAAGGGCACGCCATCGTCGATGGCTTTGGCCGCCAATGATTTGGCGATGCCTGGGTTGGTTTGCGTGTCCATCGATGAGTATTTGATGGGGCGCCCCAAAATACCGCCTGCGGCATTGATCTCTGCCACTGCCAATTTGACTCCGTTGTCAAAATTGGTGCCTGCCGTGGTGCCTGGGCCACTGAGTTCGACCAAGCCAGCAATTGGCAAAGGTTGTGACAAGGCCAGGTTGCCCAAGACCAGCAGGGCAAGGCCGGTCAAGAGATGTTTAAAAGATGGCTTCATGAGGGGTCTCCTTGGCTCAAATGGGCTTTTGGGGCCAATCCTAGAAAACCTATCTGAATTGGTCTATTCAAAGATGCGAATTCATTTTATTGAAAAAACAAATAATACAGGGGCTCAATGGACCATGGTTTTGCTGCGCTGGCCATGCAAGAACAAGCTCGCGCACACCGACCTGAGCCAGCGGTTGGCCTGATCGTGGTGATAGCGACTGTGCCAGTACTGTTTCACGGTGAATCCTTCAATCGGTAAAGGGCAAGCCCATATTTTCAAATCTGCCGATTGGGCCAGTGTGGTGCCGATGTGACGGGGCAAGGTGGCAATCAATTCGCTGTTTTTCAAAATGGCGGATAAACCCAAAAACCCAGGGAGCGATAACTTGATCTTTCTCATTTGACCGGTTTTTTCGATGGATTTTTCCAGGATGTTCGCCCCAGTGCCCGACACAATGCTCACATGGGTTTCAGAAAAATAGCGTTTGAGAGTCAGCTTGCTGCCGATGCGGGGGTGCTGAGGGTTGGCCAAACAGATCCAGTCTTGGTCAAACAAGGCCTGCTGATAAAAGCCAGCCTCCAATCCAGGGATCAAACCCAAAGCCAAATCGGCTTCACCCGACTGAAGATCAGAGGCCACTGCCGAATCGATGGTGGCCGCTTCCAGTTTGATGCCTGGTGCGATCTTGTGCACATGTTCGAACAATCGGGGCATCAAAGTGATGTGACTGGCATCGGTCATGAAGATTCGAAATGTGCGTTCGCTCTGAGCCGGCTCAAATTGACTGGCGCTTGAAACCAGCTGCGACATGCCTGCCAACACTTGCCTGACCGAGGGCATCAAATCTTCCGCTCTGGGGGTGGGTTGCATGCCCTGCGAGGTTCTGACAAAGAGGGGGTCTGACAACAGGGCACGCAAGCGCGCCAGGCCAATGCTGACTGTGGGCTGGCTCAGTGACACCCGTTCGGCTGCGCGGGTCACGCTGCGGGTGCTGTACAGAGCATCAAGCAACCGCAAGAGCTTGAGATCGATCTCTTTGCCGATCGAGTGGGTGTGATTTTTCATATTTAAAAAATCAATGTGAATTATTGAAATGATTGCATTTGTTAAATTGTGGCATTGCCCTAGCATCCATGCAAGTTGGACTTAAAAAAAGAGGATCCATTGAAGATTGCCATTTTGGGGGCCGGCGCTTTAGGCTGTGCCATGGGCAGTTGCCTCAGTGAGGACGGTCATGAAGTTTGGTTGCTCAATCGTCGACTTGACCATGTGCAAGCCATCCAAGCAGGTGGCTTGAGGGTGCACGAGCAAGGCAGCGAAAAAGTCATTTCAATTCAAGCGGCTTGCACGGCACAAGAGATGCTGAAACAAGCCGGCGTGGCCGATTTGATCTTGGTGTTGGTGAAATCTTTTCACACGGCCGAAGCCATTCGCTCGGCCCAATGCATAGTGGGCCCTCACACTCTGGTGCTGTCGTTGCAAAATGGCTTGGGTCATGAGCAAGTGCTGACCAGCATGGTCGGGCATGACAAAGTGATTGCAGGTAAAACCTACGCCGGTGGAGTGCTGCTGGGCCCGGGTGAAATCATCCGGGGCACCCAAGGCAAGGAGACCTTCATCGGTGAGCTCGATGGCCGTCTCAGCCCCAGGGTCGAGCATGTTGCGAAACTCTTCAATGCGGCTGGTTTATTGACTTACATCAGTGACGACATCATGGCCGTCATGTGGGAGAAGTTGCTGATCAACGTGGCCACTGGCGCGCTCAGCGGCATCACCCACCTGACCTATGGCGATCTGTACCAAGTGCCTGAAGTCAAAGCTTGCGCCTTGGCCGCGGTGCAAGAGGCCATCGATGTCGCCAAAGCCAGTGGCGTGCAACTGTCAACCAGCGACCCAGAGCAGGCTTGGAACAAGGCGGCAGCTGGCCTGCCTGCTGATTTCAAAGCGTCCATGTTGCAAAGTTTGGAAAAAGGATCGATCACCGAGGTCGATTTCATCAACGGATCGGTGGTGCGTGCTGGGCAACGGTGTGGGGTTCCCACGCCGGTCAATCACACATTGGTGGCGTGTCTCAAAGGCATTGAGCGCCAACTTTTTAAAAACCAGAAGGAAGCAGCATGAAAGTCCAAGCCTACGTCGAGCATGTGGCGGTGCGTGTCAAAGACATTCATTGGCACATCAGGTTTTTTCATGAGGTGTTGGGCATGGATGTGCGCGACATCGAAGGCCCCACCGATGACCCTAGGCAGTATTGGAGCATAGGTGGCTTGCAATTGATCTCATCACCTGATTTTTCTGCCCCGCCCACCAACGACAAAGGCTGGCTGGCCCATTTGGGCGTGATGGTCAATGACCGCGAGGCTGCCATACAGGCAGCCCAAGCTTGGGGGGTCAAGGCTTTGCCCCAGGGCCCTCATTGGTTGCAACTGCCCGATGGTCTGGCGGTTGAGTTGCTGCAAGCCGCCCCAGGTTCGGTCGAACAGGCCCTGCAAATCAATCCAAGAGCTGCATGATTCAAAGCGAACATCCCATGAAGATTCAACCCCCCGTGATGACCTTTGAAACCCCAGAACGATATTGGGACGATGCCCAAGAGGGTGATCGATGCATCAGCCCAAGCTACCAAGTCACAGAAGAGCGCATCAATGCCTATGCGGTCTTGACCGGTGACTACACCCCGGTCCACATCGACGAAGACTATGCCAAAACCACGCCCTTTGGGACCAGGGTGGCACACGGTCTATTGGGTTTATCGATTGCGGATGGGCTCAAGACCCAAAGTGAGTATCGTTTTTTGCCCGGCATGTCGTTGGGTTGGACCTGGGATTTTTTGCTGCCCATCCAGATCAACGATGTGCTGCATGTGCTGTTCACTGTCACGGGGCTCAGGGCCAGCAAAAGCCGACCCGGATGGGGAATTGTGATCCTGCCCTCTGAATTGATCAATCAACACGGCCAAGTGGTTCAAAAAGGCGAACACCGACTGATGATTCCACGGCGTCCCGGAGCTTTTTGATGCAAGACTTGCCACTTAAAGGCGTTCGCGTCATAGACTACAGTCACTTTTTGGCGGGTCCCTATGTGGGCCGCTGTCTGGCGGCCATGGGCGCCGAGGTCATCAAGGTCGAACGTCCCGGTTTGGGTGACGCTGGGCGGCAACATGCCCATGTGTTGGATGATCAGCAAAGCGGCTATTTTTTGCAGCTCAATATGGGCAAGCAAGGCGTCAGCGTCAACATGAAAGACCCGCGTGGCAAAGCCTTCATGCAAAAGCTGTGTGACAGTGCCGACGTCTTCATTGAAAACTATCGACCCGGAGCTCTGGATAAATTGGGCTTGGGCTACCCAGAGCTTTCGGCGCGCAATTCCAAATTGATTTACTGCTCCATTTCAGCCTATGGTCATACGGGACCAGACTCTCACCGTGCAGGCTTTGGCCTGATCGCCGAGGCCAAAAGCGGCATCATGCAAATGGTGGGCATGCCTGGCGAGGCCCCGCCTTTGCTGCGAATTTCTTTGGGAGACATGTACACCGGCATTCATGCGGTGGCGGCCATCAATGCCGCTTTGTTGGGGCGCGTTCATTCAGGCCGGGGGCAACACATTGACATGTCGCTGTACGATACTTTGGTCTCCATGCACGAGTATGCTTTTCAGTGCTACACCCTTTCAGGTGGAGTGGTATTGCCCGAGCAAACGGGGCATGACATGCCCACATCGACGCTGTATGGTGTTTTCAGGGCCCAAGACGGTGACTTGGTGATTGCTGCTCAGGTCGATGACGCTTGGATTCGGTTCGCCAATTTGTTGGAGCAACATGGGGGTCCCATAGGCCTAGGCAGTGACATCCGACTGCACAGTCTGAATGGACGCAACCAACACCGTGAATACATTTTGCAGGTGGTCAAAGACTGGGTGGGCGAACGCGCTGTGGCTCAAATCTTGACCCTGCTCGATGGCATCGACATCCCCAGTGCCAAGGTGCAACGCATCGATGAGGTGATGCGCGATCCCCAAATATTGGCTCGAGGCATGGTCCTGAATCAAGATCATCCACGTTATGGACGCCTTCAGTTCCCTAATTTACCTTTTCGGTTCTCTGAGTGTGACACCACCGAGCCCATGCAACAAGTCGCACCCGACATGGGGCAGCACAATGTGCAGGTGGCCCAAAGCTTGGGCTACAGCGCACAAGAGATTGCAACCCTGCAATCCGATGGTGTGTTGTTTTCAAAATAAGAGACTTGGCCCATCCACCCGGGGCAACACAGCAGCGCCGATTCAAGGCGGCTTTGAATCAGTCTAGGCCCGATTGTTCAATGCATCTCGTGGCCGCTTCGAGCACATGCTTGACCCGTTCGATTTCGTTTTCAAATCGAGGAGTGATGGTCATGGGCACCTCAACGCTGATGGGGCTGGTCAATGGCATGGCTTGAATCAGCTCTATCAAAGGAAATTCACCCTCAGAAGGAGGGGATCGACCCGAGCGTGCTTCAGCCAAGATCGCCTGGGTGTCTTGGGGATGGGGGCCCTTGAGGGGGCCATCGCAAAGTTGCAGCGCACCCAAAAACCGAGGGTCGACAGCACGTACTTCTGCCACGCTCCCACCGGATCTGAATAAATGCAAGGCATCGACCAATACCTTGCCGTTTGAACACCCCGCTTTTTGAACGATGTCGACCGCGATTTGCAGGGTTTTGATGGGCCGCCAGACCATGAACTCCAAATCAACCTGCATGTCGAACTGGGCGGCCAATTCGCACATTTGTCCCCATGTTTGGGTGAAACGATTCAAGTCCTCATCTTCACCATTCACGCAAATTCGTTTGGCGCCCATTTGCGCTCCGATGGCCAAAGCCGATTCAAAGTCTCTCACTTGAGTATGGCTTTGTAGCAACATGACCTCAATGTCCAGCACGGCGATGTGGCGGGCTTTCAGTCGCTCCATCGTCCTCTTGAATGTCTGGCTTTGAGCGTTCAGCGGGTAAGCCACACCACCGTCCACCGCAGGGCAAAGCCTGATGCCTGTCGATTCATAACTTGCATCGGCCACAAAATCAATCAAATCAGGGGGAGCCTGTGACAAGGATGTCAAATGCGAAAAAGAGGGCTTGCGCATATCCAATCAATGGTTGGCTCGCCCACCAGACAG
>CAWUNN010000044.1:0-9737 GCA_963923185.1 uncultured Limnohabitans sp.
CGCTTGGCCCATGAGCACGACAAAGTCACCATCACAGCCACACAGATGATGGAGAGCATGATCAGCAACCCGGTGCCCACCCGCGCCGAGGTCAGTGATGTGGCCAATGCCGTGCTCGATGGCACCGATGCCGTGATGACCAGTGCTGAAACCGCAGCGGGCAATTACCCACTAGAGACCGTGCAACAAATGGTGGACATTTGCACCGCCGCAGAAGCCGCCGAGCGAGTCGAGTTGGATGCGGACTTCATCGAGCGGCAATTCACCCGCATCGATCAGACCATTGCCATGGGGGCTTTGTTCACCGCTCATCACTTGGGCGCCAAAGCCTTGGTGGCTTTGACCGAGTCGGGTTCGACCGCACTGTGGATGAGTCGCCATCGCATTCACATTCCCATTTATGCCCTCACCAGCAAACAATCCACGCAACGGAAAATGGCCCTTTACCGCAATGTAAGACCTTTGCTGATGGATACCAGCGCCGACCGCGATACCGCATTGAAACAGGCCGAGAACCATCTCAAAAAACGTGGCATTGTGCGATCGGGCGACATCTATGCCATCACCTGCGGCGAACCCATGGGCTCGCCTGGCGGCACCAACATGTTGAAGATCTGTCGCGTCGAGTAAGGCTGGCGTGTGTCGCTGAGACTAAAATCCGTCTCATTGCACACCATCACTGAGGACAGATATGGCACTCGTTTCCATGCGCGAACTGTTGGATCACGCCGCTGAACAAGGCTACGGCATTCCCGCTTTCAACGTCAATAACCTAGAACAAGTTCAAGCCGTCATGGCCGCGGCCGATGAGGTGGGTGCACCGGTCATTTTGCAAGCCAGTGCTGGCGCGCGCAAATACGCTGGCGAGTCCTTCATCAAACACCTGATTCAAGCGGCCACCGAGGCTTACCCGCACATTCCCTTGGTCATGCACCAAGACCATGGCACCAGCCCCAAGGTCTGCCAAGGGGCCATTGCTTTGGGATTTGGCTCGGTCATGATGGATGGCTCATTGCAAGAAGACGGTAAGACCCCAGCCAGTTTTGATTACAACGTCGATGTCACGCGCAAAGTGGTTGAAATGGCCCACCAAGTTGGCGTCACCGTCGAGGGTGAGTTGGGTTGTTTGGGCTCTTTAGAAACCGGAGAAGCGGGAGAAGAAGATGGCATTGGCGCCGTGGGCAAACTCGATCACAGCCAGATGCTGACCGACCCTGAAGAGGCCGCTCAATTCGTCAAGGCGACTCAACTCGATGCCTTGGCCATAGCCATCGGAACCAGCCATGGGGCCTACAAGTTCACCCGCAAACCCACCGGCGACATTTTGGCCATCGGTCGCGTCAAAGCAATCAACGCGCGCATCCCCAACACCCATTTGGTGATGCACGGATCCTCCAGTGTGCCCCAGGATTTATTGGCCATCATCAACCAATTTGGCGGCAAGATGAAAGAAACCTACGGCGTGCCCGTGGAAGAAATTCAAGAGGCCATCAAATACGGTGTGCGCAAGGTCAACATCGATACCGATATTCGACTGGCCATGACAGGTGCGGTGCGAAAATTTCAAGCCGAAAACCCAGACAAATTTGACATGCGCGAGTGGATGAAGCCTGCACGCGAAGCCGCCAAAGCCATTTGCAAGCAACGCTACCTCGAGTTTGGCTGTGAAGGGCAAGCCCCCAAAATCAAGAGCAAGGGCTTGGCGATCATGGCTCAGCGTTATCTCCAAGGCGAGCTGGCTCAGGTGGTGCGTTGAGCCTACACACCTCTAATCTGCACAGCTTGCACCTGTTGGCTCGTGGCAAGGTGCGCGACAACTATGCGGTGGGCACCGATCGCATCTTGATGGTGGCCTCTGATCGCATCAGTGCGTTTGATGTGATCATGGGCGAGCCCATTCCTGGCAAAGGCGAATTGTTGACCCGCATGGCGTTGTATTGGTTTGATCGCCTGGGCCCCAATGGGCTGAACATTTGTCCGATTCACCTCACGGGGCAAGCCCCTGAATCGGTGGTGGCCGTCGATGAGGTCGAGCAAGTGCGTGGTCGATCCATGTTGGTCAAGCGTTTGAAGCCCATTGCCGTTGAAGCCGTGGTGCGCGGCTACTTGGCCGGAAGCGGATGGCACGAGTATCAACAATCGCGATCGGTATGCGGTGTACCCTTGCCCGCCGGATTGAACAACGCCAGTCGCTTGCCTGAGCCCATCTTCACGCCTGCAGCCAAAGCGGCGGTAGGCGAGCATGACGAAAACATTTCTTTCGATCGTGTGGTGGAGATGATCGGTGCCGATTTGGCCAACCGCATTCGTGACATCAGCATCCAGCTGTACGTCGCAGCCAGAGACATGGCTTTTGAAAAAGGCATCATCATTGCCGACACCAAATTTGAATTTGGCTTGGACAGCGATGGCACTTTGACCCTGATGGACGAGGTCTTGACCCCTGACTCGTCTCGTTACTGGCCCGCTGACACCTGGAAAGAAGGGGCCAATCCGCCCAGTTTTGACAAACAATTCTTGCGTGATTGGTTAGAGACGGCCCAAGTTGCTGGCAAGCCATGGGACAAAACCGCACCTGCGCCGCGCTTGCCTCAGGCGGTCATCGAACAGACCGCGGCCAAATACCGCGAAGCCTGCCTGCGTATGGGCTGCTGAACAACCCGGTTGAACCCTTTGCGCCGGCTCAGGCGCGTTGCGACAAGATCTCTAAAGCCGGCAAGGTCTTGCCTTCAAGCATCTCCAAGAAGGCCCCGCCGCCTGTTGAGATGTAGCCGATTTGCGACTCGATTTGGTATTTGGCGATGGCGGCCAAGGTGTCTCCGCCACCGGCAATTGAAAACGCATTGGACCCAGCAATGGCGCGTGCAATGGTTTCGGTGCCATGTGCAAAGGCATCGAACTCAAACACGCCCACGGGCCCATTCCAAACCACGGTGCCTGCCGATTTGAGTTGCTGGGCCAAGCGAGCGGCGGTTTCTGGGCCAATGTCCAAAATCATGTCATCTGGGCCCACATCGCTGGCTTTTTTCAAGGTGGCCGCAGCGTCTGCTGCAAAGGACTGAGCCACCACCACATCGGTGGGGATGGGCACTTCGGCCCCACGGGCTTTCATGGCGGCCATGACGGCGCGAGCCTCTTCCACCAAGTCGGCCTCGGCCAGGCTTTTGCCGATGGGCAAGCCACTGGCCAACATGAAGGTATTGGCGATGCCGCCCCCCACGATCAGTTGATCGACCTTGTCGGCCAGGCTTTTCAAAATGGTCAGTTTGGTGCTGACTTTAGAGCCAGCCACGATGGCTGCCAACGGACGTTTGGGGTTGGCCAAGGCCTTGCCGATGGCGTCGATTTCTGCGGCCAGCAAGGGGCCTGCACAAGCCATGGGGGCAAAGCGTGCCATGCCGTGTGTGGTGCCTTCGGCGCGGTGGGCTGTGCCAAACGCATCGTTGACATAGATGTCGCACAGGGCCGCCATCTTGCGAGACAGATCTTCGCTGTTTTTCTTTTCGCCCTGGTTGACGCGGCAGTTCTCTAGCAACACCACTTGACCGGGTTGCACGCTCACGCCATCGACCCAATTGGAGATCAGCGGCACGGGGCAAGCCAACAACTCAGACAAGCGCTTGGCCACAGGGGCCAACGAGTCTTCGGGCTTGAACTCGCCCTCGGTGGGACGCCCCAGGTGCGAAGTCACCATGACGGCTGCACCAGCCTTCAAGGCCATCTGGATGCAAGGCACGGATGCGCGAATGCGAGTGTCTTCGGTGATGTGACCCGCATCGTCTTGAGGCACATTCATGTCCGCACGGATGAAGACACGGCGTTGATTCACTTGGCCCGAGGCGCAAAGATCAGAGAAACGAATGATTTTCATGGGAAAAGATTGTAGGCGCAGCCAAAGTGCCCTAGGTCATCACCAGCCCAAGGCAATGCGCAAGGGTAGAAAAACCATCATGCCTGCCACCATGGTGCCCAGCACCGCATGGCGATGGTGTCGAAAACTCAAGAAAAACACAGCCGAAGTCAAAGCAGCCCAAGGTCGTGCGTCGCGCCAAGTTTCAATCAGGTGGCCCTGCGAGGTCAGCACCTCGGGTGCGATCACCGCAGCCAGCGCGGCAATCGGGGCATAGACCAGGCCTCGCTCCAACCAGCTGGGCAGCTTCCATTCGCGGTTAGAAATAATGAAAAAACCGCGGGTCAGCACCGTGACCCCGCCCAAAGCCAAAATGGTCAGCCAAGTGATCCAGTCGATGTCAGTCATGGCGCTTTGACCTGAACGGGGCGTGGCGCAATCAACAGACACAAGGCCACAGCGACAGCGATGCCCAACAAAATATTGAGCTTCAAGGGCAGCGCCGCACTGGCCACGGCGGCAGCGCCAGCCAGGCCAGCAGACAGAGATTTCATGCCGTCTTGGGCCAAAGAAATGGTCAATCCGGTCAATGCGCACATGCCAGCAAACCCCAACCCCCAGTCGACAGGCACCCATTGCGCCAGCAGCACCCCAAGGCAATTGGCCACGGTCCAACTCAACCAGTTCAGACCGGTGTTGCCCAACAAATAAGCCCTTTGCTCAATTTGCTCTTGTGCTTGTTGGGGCGGGTGCGGAAAGCGCCGCACAAACTGCACATAACTCAGGTCGGCGGTCAGATAAGCCAATGCCATGCGTTGCAACCTGGGCCAGTGCATCAAGTAGGGCCGAAGATGGGCGCTGAACACCACAAAACGCAGGTTGACACAAAACCCAGTCGCCAAAATCACCCACACGGGGGCCTGTTGGGCCAGCAAAGGAATGGCGGCCAACATCGAACTGCCAGCAAACACCCAGACCCCCATGAACAAAGCGGCGGCCGAGCTGATGTGGGCCTGCGTCATCGCCACGCCAGTCATCAGGCCCCAAGCGGCAATCCCCACCGATAAGCCAGATATGTCGCGCACGCCTTGCCAAAAAGCAGGGTGTCGCAGCGTGGCCGCCATGTTCATGCGGTGGCCTCAAAAACTGCGCCCACCGCAATCGGGTGACCGCGCAAAAATTCGGCGCATGACAGCCGTTTGCCTCCAGGGCGTTGCAATTGGGTCAAGCGCAAAACGCCCTCGCCGGTCATCACATCGATGCCCATGTCTGAGACCGCCAGCACAGTGCCTGGCCGGTGATGCTGAGGCCGTTCATCTGGCAGCGGCATGGCCTGGCCCGCCCAAATTTTCAGCGCAGTTCCACCCAGCTGCGCAGCCCCCCCGGGAAACGGATCGAATGCGCGCAGCTTGCGTGCCAATGCCAAGGCGGGTTGTGGCCAGCTTAACCATGACTCAGCCTTTTCAATCTTGTGGGCATAAGTCACCCCTTGCTCAATTTGGGGTTGAGCCAACATGCAATCCAGTCTTGGCAACAAGCTCACCATCATGTCCGCGCCCATCTGGGCCAATCGGTCATGCAATTGACCGGTGGTCTCAAAGGGGCCAATGGGTGTGGTTTGCGTCATCCACACATCGCCCGTGTCCAGCCCTGCATTCATTTGCATCAGTGTCACGCCAGTCAAGGCGTCACCTGACTCTATGGCTCGGTGAATGGGGGCCGCACCGCGCCAACGCGGCAGCACCGATGCATGGATGTTCAGGCAACCTCGGTCGGGTAAATCCAGCACCCACTGCGGCAAAATCAAGCCATAAGCGGCAACGATCATGGCCTCGGGACGGCACTGCATCAGCTCATTCCTGGCTTGACGGGCATCGTCCGGGTATCGGCCGTCCAGCCGCAAACTGCGTGGCTGCGACACGGCCAGACCGTGGGCTTGGGCAAATGCCTTGACCGCCGAGGGTTGCAGCTTCATGCCGCGACCCGCTGGTCGATCGGGTTGCGTCAACACCAGCGCGATCTCATGCCCCGCTTGGTGCAAAGCTTCAAGCGCCACGCGCGCGAATTCAGGGGTCCCCGCAAAAACCAGCTTCATGGGCAAGTTTCAGCGCGTTTGCTCACGCAAAGCCTTGATCATTTTGGTTTTGATGCGACCTTGCTTGAACGGGGACAGGTATTCGACAAACACCTTGCCCATCAGATGGTCCATTTCGTGCTGGATGCAAACCGCCATCAAGCCCTCGGCTTCGAGGGTGCGCTCAACACCGTGCTCATCCTGAGCTCGCACTCGGACGGCCACAGCTCGTTCAACGCCATCGTAAATGCCTGGGACCGACAGGCAGCCTTCTTCGCCTTTCATGCGCTCAGGGCTGGCCCAAACGATCTCGGGGTTGATCAACACATGCGGTTGTTGGCGATCTTCTGACACGTCCAGTACGATCAAACGTTGATGAAAATCCACCTGGGTGGCCGCTAAACCGATGCCATGGGCTTCGTACATGGTCTCTAACATGTCGGCGATGAAAGCGCGCAAGTCTTCGTCAATCGTGGCCACGGGCTTGGCCACGGTATGCAAGCGAGGATCGGGGTAACAAAGGATATCTAGCTTAGCCATCCCACTATTGTCCCTTGTTTTGAAAATGGGGCCAAACAGCGTGTCCAGCCAGCGATTGGCCTGGGATTTGGAGGTCAAACTCACGCTCAAACCCGAGGGGGCCCCATAGCATGGCGTTTTTGGACAAAGCGCACCATGACCCCACCCCTTTGGCAAGCCGCATTGCGTTTGCACCTCACCCCTGGCTTGGGATTGCGACGCGCACAAGCTTTGTTGCAAGTCCTGGGCGGTGTCCAACAGGTCTTGGATGCACCCGATGGCCTGCTGCGCGATGCCCTGGGGGTCCGACTGTGGGCCACCTTGCGTGAAGAGCCACCAAGTTGGTCAGACAGTGTGCGCCAAATTCAGCATTGGCTGGATGCTGCACCCACTGGCATCTGCCACACCATCGTGGTCTGGGGCGCACCCGAATATCCCCAAGGCTGCGCTCAGCTGTCTGACCCGCCTTTGTTGTTGTTTGTGTCCCATGCAGCCAGCCTCGATTCAGGTGCGTTGTGGCCACCTGCGGTGGCCATGGTGGGCAGTCGTGGCGCCACACCACAGGGATTGGCGCTGACCCGACAATGGGCAGAACAATTGGCGCAAGGGGGTTGGTGTGTGACCTCGGGCTTGGCCCATGGCATTGACGCGGCCGCACATTGGGGTGCGCTGCGCTGCAACACGGGGGCGTGCGTCACCATGGCGGTCATGGGCACTGGCCCTGATTTGGTTTACCCGCATGCGCATGTGCAATTGAAATCGCAAATACAGCTCAGAGGCCTGTGCGTCACTGAGTACTTGCCAGGCACCTTGGCCCGAAGGTCGCACTTTCCCTTGCGCAACCGTCTTTTGGCGGCCTTGTCTCGGGGTGTGGTGGTGGTGGAGGCTGATTTGGCCTCGGGTTCGATCATCAGCGCCCAATGTGCGTTGGACCAAGGACGCGAAGTCATGGCCGTTCCTGGGTCTGTGCGCTCGCCCTTGTCACGCGGCTGTCATGCTTTGTTGCGTCAAGGCGCCACCTTGGTCGAGAGTGCCCAAGATGTGGTGCAAGCCCTGTCTGCGTTGGGCACGTTCCCTGCAGGCAAGGGGCCGTTGGTGCCCGCTGAATCTGGCCTGTTGCCCCAAGTGGACCCTGCCCAGGCACTGGATCCTTGGGGGCAGACCATTCGCAAGACCATGGGCATGGACCCTTGGAACACCCATCAACTGCAAGCCCAACTGGACTGCAACATGGCCGACTTGTTGGTCGGTTTGCAGAGGCTTGAGCTGCAAGGTCATCTGTCACGTCTGCCTGGTGATCGGGTCCAATGGACCAGTCTCGCAGGTCTTTGAAAAATGAGCTTGACACAAGGTCGCCAAAACAGGTTATATTGGGCTCATGTTCGATGTTCTTGTGTACGTGTACGAAAACTTCTGGTCTGGTGACGCTTGCCCCGAGTTGGATCAATTGGGCCGCAAGCTCAGTGCCGCCGGCTTCGAGAGCGACGAAATCGAACAAGCCCTTCATTGGCTGGCCGGACTCAACTTGGTCTCGCACCAGTCCCCACCCATTGACATCTCTGTTCAAACCACTCCAGTGGTGTCAGATCCGCCCTCTGATCTGAGCCTGCGCATCTATTCTGTCGCCGAGCAAGACGCACTGGGAGCCCAGTGCTTGGGCTTCATCAGTTTTCTTGAATCGGCTGGGGTCATGCCTGCACCGATGCGTGAAATCGTGATTGACCGTGCCATGGCCATTGAGCAACATCCCATTTCGCTCGAAGACCTCAAAATCATCGTGCTCATGGTGTACTGGAGCATGGGCGTTGAGCCCGATGCGTTGGTGCTCGATGAACTCAGCGATGACTCTGTGCGAGTCGCGCACTGAGCCTTCAAAGCTCGATCGGTTGACCGTGGGGCGTGCGCTCGGCCGCCTCCTCCCAAGCCTGTTGCAATTGGTGTAAATCTTGTGCGGTGCCCAATCGGCAGCGCTCAATCATCTCTTCCAGGGCCGCCAGCCAATGTCGATAGTAGTCCCGTCCGTCGTCTGGATGGGCCGCAATGTGCCGTCCCAGGGTTTGGGCCCACTCAGGCCAACTGAACACCCCCTTTTGATGCAAGGCCACCGTCAGTGCAAAAGCTGTGGCTTGCCAAGGCTCTTCAAATGCATGTTCGTTTTTGTGCAGAGCAGGCATGGGGAAGTGGTCCCCGCAGCAAGATGCGATTTCGGCCAAAGTGGCCCTGGGGTCTGAATCGCGATTCATGTTCGAGGCTCCAGGTAGCTTTCCCAAGCGTCGATGCAAACGCTCAAGCCTCGTTCGGCCTGAGCCCCCCACAACTCATCCCCTTCAAAGCGCACGTTGTACAACCATTGAGCCTCGTGCGGAGATGGGCTGGGTGGCCGATGTCGATTTTGCGATGACAGGTCTGGACACACATGAAAACCTTGAACGGCCTGGACGATTCCCACATGGCCTCGCACATAGCGCGGCAAACGCGTGTGCCCGCTGGGGTGAATCAAGCGTGCACGCACCGGTTGGCCCACCTTGAAAAGGGCTTGGGTGGTGGTGGGGCGATCAGAGGGTGAGCCACGCTTGAGCGCCCCATCCACAGCGGCGCGCGTCAAGGTGCGCACCCCTGGTTGCGCTTTGGTCAGGGCTTGGCCCTGGTCCACCTCGGCGGGGGTGACCAGACCCCGCGCCAACAACATGTCTTGCAGCGCCTGGATCCAAATTTCGTAGTAGCTCAAACTCAAATACTGAGCAGGTGCCAGGGATTCTCTGGCGCTTCGCATTTGATCGATGTTCCATTGGCCCGTGGCCCCCATGGCCACCGTCAACGCCATGGCCTGACGCTCCCAGGGTGCATGAAACAAAGGTTCTTGGTGTTCAGGCTGCACCGGCCCAAAGCACTGCAAACCGCCCATGTCGTGCACACCGTTCATGGCGCCCCCTTGGGGGTGACGTCGGCTGGACTCAGAGCCAGCCCAGTGCCAATCATGCTGTCGCGGGTCACCAAAGTGGCCAAGCGTTCAGCTGACCACCCCTGTGTGCCTGCGGGTCGACTTGGAATCACCAAATAGCGCACCTCGGCCGTCGAGTCCCAGACCTTGATCTGCTGGCTTGGGGGCAAGCGCACCCCAAATTGATCCAAGACGGCACGGGGTTGGGCCACTGCTTGACTTCGATAAGGCGCACTTTTGTACCAAACCGGGGGCAGACCCAACACCGGCCAAGGGTAACAACTGCACAGAGTGCAAACCACCATGTGATGGGTGTGCTCATCGTTGAACAGCGCCACCATGTGTTCACCTTG
>CAWUNN010000045.1:0-9727 GCA_963923185.1 uncultured Limnohabitans sp.
CCGTGGCGCCACCGACATAGCGCCAATTGTTGATGGCAGCCTCCATGATGAAGACCACGGCCACTGTGGCGATCGAAAAGAAGATGCCACGCAGCTTCAAGGTCAGCAGCCCCACCACCAGCCCCAGCAGCGCGGCCGTGCAGGCTCCACCCAACAGTTGCACCAGCAACGGGGCTTCAAAGGCCTTGAACAGCACCACCGCCGTGTACGACCCCATGGCGATGAACGCAGGCACACCAAAGTTGACGTAGCCGGCATAGCCACCCAAGATGTTCCAAGCGGTGGCCAAGATGACAAATTGCAAGACCACAAAACCAGCAAAGAACAAGTACTCGTTCAAGCCCGACATCGACAGGCCCCAAAACGCCAACGCTGCCAACAGACCACCAAGCCAGAATTTCATTTGGCATCACCTCCCAAACAGGCCTTGTGGGCGCAAACCCAACATCAGCAACAACATGCCAAATGCCACGGCCGGTGCCCAAGAGGCACCGAACATCATCAACACGATCGACTCGGTCACGCCCAACAGCAAACCGGCCACCAAGGTACCGCTCATGCTGCCCAAGCCCGCCAACACCACGACACAAAAAGTGCGTCCGATGTAGATTCGATCCATCGAGGGCTCAACCGGACCCACGATGATCAACATGGCGCCTGCCAAGGCATTGACCGCCGTGGCAATGCCAAAAGCCCATTGCTTTATGCGCACCGGATTGGCCCCCATCAGTCGCAGCGCCCCCTCGTCTTGCCCCACGGCCTTGATGGCGCGACCCACGAAGGTGCGAGAAAAGTAAAGCGTCAACGACACCGTCAACAACAAAGCCACACCAAAGGCGATCAACATGCGGTATGGCAAACGGTACTCGCCGATCTCAAGGCTGGATCCGATGTACTCGGCTTGAACCGAACGCTGATCGACACCAAAACCCAAAATCAACAGCACCTCGATGATGAAGGCCAAACCAAAGAAAAAGCCCAATCCCCGCACGGACGCATCGCTGCCACGCCGCTCAAAAGTTTCGTAATAAAACCGGTAAAGCAAGACGCCCAAGACAAAAAAGACCGGCATGGCCAGCACGCCGGCCAGCATCGGGTCCAAGCCCAAGGTCGAGTGCAACACATACGTGAAATACGAACCGGTGACAAGCAATGCCGGATGCGCCACATAGGGCACATCGAGCAGGCCAAAGGCGACTGATAGGCCCAAGCTGACGGCCGCATAAAAGCAACCCAACAACAGGCCAAACAACACGGCCTCAAACAAGAGGTCAATAGAAAACATGGTCAATAACTTGGAGGGCAAGCCCAGTGCTTGCCCGGTGACTGAAAAAGGAGAGTTCAGCTCGCCTTGCGGGCGGCGTCAAACGGGGCGATCAGATTGCCTTGCTTGATCTGGTCCGGCCAGACCACGATTTGCTTGCCGGGTTGCTTGAATTGCTCCAGGTCGTCGTTTTTGATGCCCCTGAACTGCGCTTGAAACACGGCCGATTTGACGCGCTCACCCAATTTGTCATAGGTGTAGGGGCCGACAATGGTCTGCATCTCGTTCTTGTGCAAGTAGTCGGCAATCTTGCGATCTTCAAAGCTCTTGGTGCCGTTGATGGCGGCCTCTAGCATCTGCCCGGTGGCGTAGCTGAAGGGGGCCAGGTAAAAACCCAAGGGATCGACCTTGGCTTCGATCGCTTTTTGGGAGTAACGCTTGAAAAAGTCGTCGACGCCCGGAAATTTGATGCCCGGCACATACGAGTTGTAATTGGTCACGCCATTGAGCAAACTGCCCAAGGTCTTCATGATGGGGGTGAATTGCAGGCCGACCATGCCCCCCCCAAACAACACGGTTTGCGAACCCAAGCCAATTTCGTTGACCGAGCGCATGATGGCCACCGCCTCAGACGGATAGCAAGCGACAAAGATGACCTCGGCCTTCGAGGCACGGATGGCTCGGATGATCGAGGAAAAATCGGTGCTGTTGGGCGGGTAGTTTTGGTCGTAGACGATTTTCAGGGCGCCTGTTTGCTTGACCACTTCGCGTGCGCCATTGGCCAGGTTTTGCTGGAACTCGCCGTCTGCAGCGACGATGGCTGCGGTCTTGCCACCGGCTTTGGTGCCCATGTCAAAAAAGCCCTCGGACCAACCGCGTGCATCGTTCCAGGGTGCATTGTTGAACCACATGTCATGCTGCGGTTTGGCATTGACCTGAAACGAGAAGGTGCCCATCAGGAGCTTTTTGCGCTCTTTGACCAAGGGCATGATGGGGGCTGTCGGGTTGGTGGCATAGGGTGCGACCAACAAATCGACTTTGTCCACATCGAGCAACTTGGTGTAGATGCCCGGTGTGTTGGCGCCGTTGGACTGGTCATCGTAGGCGATCAGCTCGATTTTGCGACCCAGCAAGCCGCCTTTGGCATTCATGTCATCGATCCACATGCGAAACGCCAACAGGGCCGATTGGCCACCCGCGCCCAATGGGCCGGTTTGGGCCATGCCCATGCCGATTTTCAGGGGGCCTGCTTGGGCCCATACCCGACCGACTCCCAGCTGTGCAGCCACCATGGCGGCACCAGTGGTACCCAGAACTGTGCGGCGGTTGAACTTCATGTTGATCTCTCCAGATGAGGGGAATGTGGGACAGTGCCTCTGAGTCTGCTCAGTTGACACGGGTCATTTGGGTGTAGTCTTCGCCACCGAATGCAGCGACATCTTTCACGCCAAAGAAATTGAGCTCGATCATGACCCCATCGGGGTCGGTCAAAAACAATTGAAACAATTGGTTGTCTGGCAAAAACCGTGTGCGGTACTGAACGCCTTGGTCATCCAAGCGCTGTTTGAACTCGCCTGGGTCTTCGCACAAAAAGGCGACATGGTCAATGACGCCCGTTTGGCCATTGGCCGCATCGTCTGGGGTCCCCAGGTAATAAAAGCTGCGATTGTCGATGCCATCTTGGGCAATGTGGACCTGAATGCTGCCATTGGTGCCCAACCAGTACCCCGGAAACGGGAAGTCGGGACGCGGCGCCACTTCAAACCCCAGCACGCCCACATAAAAGTTTTTCGAGCGCTCGATGTCGGCCGCACGAATCAAAAAGTGATTGATGGAATGGACGGGCATGGTGGATATCTTCAGTGTGTCTGAGGTGTGAGAGAGGTTAGCGTTTTCCCGAGTCTGCCGTCATTAGGGCAAACGATGAACGAATCACCACCACCGCGTGGGGTTATCGGGGACATCAAAGCAAAAAGCCAGCCGGCGTGGGCAAACCCAAGGCACTTTGACCATAGGCCGCACCATGGATGTCCCAGGTCAGGGCGATGTGCGAGGACGCGGCATGGATGTCTCTGAATTGACGCTGCAAAGTCCCCTCGGCCGACAGACCCCCTGCGCCAGAGGCAGGCATCAAGGTATCGACGGCTCGCACCGCCAGTTGGGTGGCAAAAGCAGCATTGCGCTTCCAGCTCAGTTTGACTTCCATGCTGGGGTATTCACGCTTTCGCGTGTAGGCCTCAAGGGCCTGCCAATCACGTCGAATGACGGTTTCGGCAAACTCGACACAAGCACTGGCTTCGGCAATTCGCAACTGCACCGTATTCAACTCAGCCAGGCGCGCACCGGTGTAAGTGCCAGCCCGTTGGCGCAACAAAGCCGTCAATTGCTCGACGGCCCCCTTGGCGCTGGCCACCGGAATGCCGCACAAGACATAGGCAAACGCGGCAAAGGTCGGCATGCCGTACAACGGGTTGTCATACAGCTTGGCACCTGGCAACTGCTGAGCGGCCGCAAAGACCTCGGCCGACACACTGCGGTGTGCAGGCACAAAAGCGTTTTCAATCTCGACATCGTGACTGCCGGTTCCGGTCAATCCATAGGTATTCCAATTGTCATGGACCTTGAAGTCTTTTTCTGGCACCAAGAAGAAACGGCGTTGCGGCGGGCCGCCGTCTTGCTCGGTCATGGCCCCCACCAACATCCAGGTTGAGGCATTGATGCCGCTGCAAAATGGCCATCGCCCACTGAGCTGAAAGCCACCGGCCACAAGCTTGGCCTTGCCGCAGGGAAAAGCCAAACCCGTGGCGACCAGGGCATCGGGGTCTTTGGCCCAAATGTCCTCTTGAGTTTGCAATTCAAATTGACCCACATTCCAAGCATGCGAGGCCAGGTTGGAATACACCCAAGCGGTCGATGCGCAGACTTTGGCGATCTCAAAGACCACATTCATCAAATCATCGATCCACAGCTCAGACCCCCCAAAACGGGCCGGTTGCATCAAGCGCATCAAACCTGCTTGGTGCAACTCACGGATGCTGTCGGGGTGAACACGCCGCAATTTTTCGGTCTCAAGGGCCCGTGCGGCAATGCCCGGCACCAGTTCGCGAACCGCCGTCACAGCACTTTGTGAGGTGTGTCGAATCACAGGAGTGGCTTGCTTGCTGGCCAAAGTGAGGTTGCGGACATTCATGAGGGTCTCCTCAGCCGTTGATCTTTAGATAAATAGCATACAACGAAGTGGTGCCACAAATGAAGAGTCGGTTGCGCGCCAAACCCCCAAATGTCAAATTGGCGACCATCTCTGGCACCCGAATGCGACCGATCAAACGGCCATCGGGGCTGTAACAGAGCACACCGGCTGCGCAACTGGCCCATAAGCGCCCTGCCTGATCGATGCGAAAACCATCAAAAAAACCATCGGGACAAGTGGCAAACACCCTGGACGTGCCCAAGGTTTTGCCGTCCGCGTGGACATCGAATACCCGAATGTGGCGAGGGCGATCGGGCCCCTCGGTGAAACCGCTGTCTGCGATGAACAGTTGTCGCTCGTCGGGCGAAAACGCCAGACCATTGGGATGGTCAAAATCATCGGCCACCCGCGTCACCTCACCATTGTCGGGGTCAATGCGATAGACATGACAACCGTTTTGCTCGCGCTCGGCTCGCCCACCCTCGTAGTCGGCGATGATGCCGTAGTCGGGATCGGTGAACCAGATCGACTGATCTGATTTCACCACCACATCATTGGGCGAGTTCAGTCGCAGGCCTTGGTATCGATCGGCCAAGGTCAGCACCCGCCCATCGTGCTCGGTGCGTGACACCCTGCGACCCAGATGTTCACAACTGATCAAGCGGCCTTGGGCATCGCTGGTGTGGCCATTGGCAAATTGACTGGGCGCTCGAAACACCGACACATGACCATCGGTGTCGTCATAGCGCAAGATGCGGTCGTTGGGCAAATCAGACCACAACAGGTACCTGCCCCCACCAAACCAAACCGGCCCTTCGGCCCAACGACAACCGGTGAACAAGCGCTCAAGCCGAGCATGGCCGACAAAGGTTTGCGCAAAATCGGGCTCGATCACTTCAAAGCCGCCGCCTTCGATTTCCCCGTAAAACATCGCTGATCTCCTGTGTCGCCCACGCTGATGGCAGTCATTGTGCCTTTGATGCCAGTTCATGGCGCAACCCAAGCGACAAGCCACTGGCCCAGTCTGCCTATACTAGTGCGCAGTCATCAAGGAGACCCCATGAACGGAGCCGAGAGTTTGAGTCGCACCCTGGTCAGCCAGGGCGTCGAAGTCTGTTTTGCCAACCCCGGCACCTCTGAGATGCATTTTGTGGCGGCCTTGGACAAAGTGGACGGCATGCGCTGCGTGTTGGGTCTTTTTGAAGGGGTGGTCACCGCTGCCGCCGACGGCTACTACCGACTGGCCGACAAGCCGGCCTGCACCTTGTTGCACCTGGGTCCTGGTCTGGGCAATGGCTTGGCCAATTTGCACAATGCCAAAAAAGCCGGCTCTGGCATCGTCAACATCGTGGGTGAACATGCCACCTACCACATTGAACACAATGCCCCATTGACCAGCGACATCGAAGGCGTGGCGCGACCCATGTCGCACTGGGTTCAAACTTGCCATGACAGCCGGTTGATTGCAGCCGCAGGTGCCGATGCGGTGCAAGCAGCGCTGCAACCGCCCGGTCAAATCGCCACCCTGATCTTGCCCGCCGACACCGCCTGGAACCCAGGAGGCGCCGTGGAACCCCAGCGCAAGCGCCCCGTCCGAGAATCCGTTGCAGCCCAGGACATCGAGGCCTGCGCTCGGGCGTTGAGAAATGGCCGCAAAACCGCCCTGTTGTTGGGGGGGCAAGGGGGACGAGAGGCAGCACTGGAGAGCGCTGGGCGCATCGCCGCCGCCTGTGGCATTGACCTCTTGTGTGAATACAGTGTGGCCAGGCTCGAGCGTGGTGCCGGCCGCGTGAGCCCAAGACGCGTCCCCTACAACGTGGATTTGGCTTTGAAAATGCTGGCCGAATACGAGCAGATCATCCTGGCTGGTTCGAATGCCCCAGTGGCCTTTTTTGCTTACCCTGGCAAACCCAGCTTGTTGGCCCCCGCCACTTGTCAAATGGTTCGATTGGCCCACGCCCACCAAGACATTGCGGGTGCTTTGCATGAATTGGCGCAATCCGTGGGGGCCCAGCGCACCCAGCCCATCAGGGCCGCTTTGCAACATCCGGCCTTGCCTGGCCCCGGTCGCGACCCGATCGAGCCGGTGGGCTTGGGGCGGCTGATCGCCGCATTGATTCCGGAGCACGCAGTGGTCATCGACGAGTCGGTCTCCAGTGGACGCGGCTTTGATGTGCCCACCAGCACGGCAGCCCCACACAGTTGGCTCAATATCATGGGGGGCGCCATCGGCTTTGGACTGCCCGGTGCAGTGGGTGCTGCCATCGGCGCCCCCGATCGACCGGTGATCGTCCTCGAGGGCGACGGCAGTGGCATGTACACCGTGCAGGCCCTGTGGAGCATGGCCCGAGAAAGCCTGAACGTCAAAGTGGTGGTGATGGCCAACCGCAGTTACAACATCTTGCAAGGCGAGCTGAAAAACGTCGGGGCTGGCACACCCGGCGTCAATGCCCGCGCCATGTTGACCTTGGACTCACCTGCCCTGGACTGGGTCAATCTGGCCAAAGGCATGGGCGTGCCAGGCCACCGGGTCGACAACTTGCAAGATTTGGCCAAATGCATGCAACAGGCCTTGGCCACGCCAGGACCGGTGTTGATCGAAGCAGTGATGGCATGATCCCGTCATCAGCGACTGTGAAGTGACTGCCAAACCCGTTGTGGGGTGAACGGCAAATCCATGCTGTGCACCCCAGCCGTGCGCAAGGCATCCAATATGGCGCTGACCGCTGCAGGCCATGCGCCTGCCACGCCCGACTCACCAGCGCCTTTGACGCCCAAAGGGTGTGTCGTGCAAGGCACCTGGTGGTGCGCCAGTTTCATCAAGGGCACATTGTCGGCACGCGGCATGGGGTAGTCCATGTAACTGGCCGTCAGCAATTGGCCTTGGTCGTCGTAATGCAACACCTCGCCCATGACTTGCCCCAAACCTTGAGCAACGCCGCCCATGATTTGACCTTCGACCCGCACCGGGTCGAGCATCACACCCACGTCATCCACCGCGGTGTGCGAGACAAACTCGACCACACCCGTTTGGGGATCGATCTCGACCTCTGACACATGGCAGCCATTGGGAAAGTTCAACGACGGTGCTTTGAAGACGGTCACGTTGTCCAGGGTACTGGCCCAGCCCTCAGGCACCTGGCTGGTTTGGCGCACCAGGCTCGCCACATCCAACAAATCAATGCCATGGTCGGTCCCAGCCACCACATAGCGGCCTTGCTCGAAGCGCACATCTTGTGCATCGGCCTCAAGCGCCTGGGCCGCCCATGGCAGTCCACGGCGAATCGACTCGTCACAGGCCAATTGGGTGGCGGTGCCCGCCATCATGGTGGTGCGCGATGCCACGGTGGGCACTGAACCCGGCACCACATCGCTGTCGCCCGTGACCAAGACCACCTGGGCCAAGGGCACGCCCAGTTTTTGCGCGACCAATTTGGGGTAAATGGCATGCACGCCTTGCCCCATGCCCTGGGCCCCCAGGTGAAGAGCCACCTTGCCCTCTGGTGTGAAACGAATGTCGGCGGGCTCTTCCAAAATGCCACCAGCCACTTCCAAAAAACAACACAGTCCGATGCCACGCAACAGTCCGAGCTGCTCAGAGGCTTGCCGCCGGGCTTCAAAACCCGACCAATCGGCCAACTCCAAGGCCTTGTCCAGCACCACCTCAAACTCACCACTGTCGTAGGTCATGCCATTGGCAGCCTTGTAGGGCATGGCACTGGCGCTGACCAAATTGCGTCGACGCAGAGCCACCCGATCCAAACCCAATTGGGGAGCAGCGGCGTCCAACAAACGCTCGACCAGGTAAATCGCCTCGGGGCGACCGGCTCCACGATACGGGCCACCGGCCATCACATGGGTGTGCACCAGACGCGAGCGCAGGGACAGGGCCGGCATGCGATAGACGCTAGAGAGGCAGTTGTAAATGTTCATGGTGCTGACCACCCCGATGAAACCCGAGGTGTACGCACCGATGCCACACAAGATGTCGGCTTGCAAACCCAAGATGTGACCCTGAGCGTCAAAGGCCATGCGTGCCTTGATGTGGGTGTTGCGCCCATGGGTGTCGGTCAAAAAACACTCAAGACGGGTGGCAGTCCACTTGACGGGTTTGCCGGCCAATCGGCTGGCCAGCAACAATGCAGCCTGTTCGGGATAAGTCTGTGACTTCAGCCCAAAACCACCGCCCACTTGCGGGGTGAGTACCCGAACCCGGTCCGAGGGGACTTTGAACACCTGGTTGGACAAGACATGTTGGATGTTCTTGACGCCTTGGGTGCTGGCCACCAAGGTGTAGCGCTGGGTGTGGGGGTCGTAATCGGCCAAAGCCGCTTTGGGCTCCATGGGAGCCCCCGTCAACATGGGGTCGGCCAACACGATCTCTTGCACATGATGCGCTTGGGCAAAGGCTTGATCGAGCTCAGGCGTTTGCCCCAGGGACCAATCCATGGCGATGTTGCTGGGGACCGCATCGTGCACGCGAGGCGCATCGGTGCCGATGGCCTGAACCAAATCGGTGACGGCGGGCAACGCCTGGTATTCGATCTGCACCAACTCGGCCGCGTTCATGGCCAGCTCCAAGGTATCGGCCACCACCACAGCCACAGGCTCACCCACGTGGCGCACCACATCTTCGGCCAAGATCGGCATGCCTGAGGCATGCATGGGCTGTCCGTCACTGCCCTTCATGATCACCAAAGGCATCACCTGCCCCAAACCGGCACGGGCCACGTCTTGGGCGGTGACCACCGCTTTCACGCCTGGCGCAGCCACGGCTTGTTCGATGTCCATGCTGGCGATGCGTGCGTGGGCCCAGGGGCTGCGCACAAAACAGGCGTGCAGCATGCCAGGCAGCGAGATGTCACTGGTGTAGACGCCTTGGCCTTGGACCAATGCAAGCAGCTCGTCATGGTCGCCCGCTTGGGCAGTAGAAAATTTGTATCCGGTGTCGGACATGTCAGACCTCTTTGGTTGGTCAAATGATCGCAGGCTCGATGAGATCGATTGACTCGGGATAATACCAAGGCTTGCGTCTTATTTTTCAAGCGATCATCAACACCCCTTGACACAGCTTGCCCTTTGGCCATGAACGAAATCCAAGTCCACCACCAACACAGCGTCACCACTTTGACCATTTGCCGCGAACAAGCGGGCAACATGTTCGACCTGCCCATGATCCACGAGATGACCCGTCAGATCACCGCTGCTGGCGATCAAGGCCATTGCGTGGTGATCCGAGGTGCTGGCGCACATTTTTGTCAAGGTCGAGACCC